>JAUXFS010000154.1 GCA_030622775.1 Rhodospirillales bacterium
CTTGGGGACGTCCCCGCCCTCTCCCTCGACTGCACCATGCGCCGCGGCGGATGGCCTTACCAGGCGTTGGTGACCCGTCTCGAGAAGCATACCTACCTCAGCGAGATGATACCGGCCGCGGCGCCCGTGGTCGAACGCGCCATCGCCGTCCTGTCCGGTCGTCGAGAGAGCGCGGAGGAAGCGGATGGAGATCTGTCGGCGGAGATCGCCGGCCTCGAAGCCCGGGTCGACGCCAACCTCTACAGCGCCGGAGATATCAGCGGATATCGGGACTTGCTGCGTTTGGCGCAATACTACAACTACAGCGGGCTGTTCCCCGAGGCGGAAAAAAGATATCGACAGGCGCTGGAGCTTCAGCAGCAGGTCCTGTCGACCAACAACGGCGGCCTTGCCTTCGTGCTGACGCACTTGGCGCTGGAGCTGAGCAATCAGGAGCGCTTCGCCGAGGCGGACTCGCTGTTTTCGCGGGCCGAGGCGGTGGTGCCGTTCTCTTTCGACCCCACCGACGAGGCCCGTCTGATGAGCTACCGGGCCATCCACTATGCCAACCAGAGACGCTTCGGGCGCGCCCTCGATTTCGCACGGCAGGCGACGGAGATGCGGATCGAATTGGCACGGGATTTCCGCCCCGACCTGTTCGGGACCGCGAGTGACGCCGCCCAACGGGCCAGTTTCATGTCGGGCTCCGGCGCGGCGCAACCGCTGCCGTCCGCGATCGTTCTGGTCGGACGTGCGGAAACGGCGCTGGGAGACGTCGTTCAAAGCAAGTACGTGGAAGGAGCGATGCTCCTGAAGCAAGGGAGCCTCGACGACGCCGACCGTGTCTTCGCCGAGGCGTTGTCGATCTTGGAGGTCGAACCCCGAGTACCCCGGCGCTGGCTTCCACAGATCCAGTGGCTGCAGGCGATGATCGCCGAGCGCCGAGGTGAGTTCGACGCCGCCGAATTGCTGCTCCTGCAATCGATCGACGCTCAGAAATCGCAGTCCGCGGGATCACGAAACGAGGGCCTCGCCCTGATTGCTCTTGGCCGCGTGTACGGAACGCAGAACCGCGCGGCCGAGGCCTTCGACGCTTTTCGCGAGGGTTTCGGGCTTATCAAAGAGCAGGGACGCGGCCTCGGGTTCCGCGAGGCTCTACCGTATTTCCGGCTGGCCCTCGCCGAGGCCGAGCGCAAACCCGATGATCGTCGGCGGCTTTTCACCGAGATGTTCTCGGTCGGCCAACTTGTCCGTGAAAGCGCAACGGCGCAAACGATGGCGCTTGCCGCGGCGAGATTGTCGGCCAGTGAGAAAGAGATTGGCACGCTGATCCGCGACCTCCAGGACGCCCGACGCCGGCGCGACACCCTCAAGCAAATCCTTTCGCGCGCAAGGACCGATCCGGCGGTTCTCGCGCCCCAGTTGGAAGCGCTGGAAGTACAGGCGGACGCGACCGGCGATGAGGTCGCGGATCTGGAGAGACAGGTGCAAGCCGCGGCGCCACGCTACAATCAGCTCGTCGACGCCCCGGTAACACTCGATCAGGTCGAGGATGCGCTCGGCTCCGACGAGGCCCTTTGGCAGATTCTCGTCGGCGCGAAAACTTCGCTCGGATTCTTCGTCGATGGCGACGGCGTCGAAGCCTATCTGATCGACCTCGGCGAGCGCCAAGCGCGAGAGTTCGTTGCTCAATTGCGGGCGCCGTTCGACACGATCATCGGGGCCCCCTTCGACATCCCCAAGTCGCATGATCTGTTCGTTCGGCTGCTCGGACCGGTGAGTGAACGGCTGGCGAACGCGAAACACTTGGTCACGGTCCCGAGCGGACCCTTGGTCAGTCTTCCCCTCGGCGTCCTGGTGGTCGAGCCGCAGGAGGTGGTTTTCTCCGACGACTACTCCGAGGTGGCCTGGCTGGCGCGCCGGCAAGCGATCACCCTCGCCCCCTCGGTGCAATCGTTCATCAATCTGCGCACCACCGTTCAGCCGTCCCGGGCGACGAAGGAAATGATCGGGTTCGGAAATTTCGTGCCGAAGCGCGATGCCGAGGTCATCCTGGAACGCCGGGGCCTTTCTGAAGCGTGCCGTCCGGAGATCGTCGCGGTTGCCAACATGCCGCCGTTGCCGAACACCGCGACCGAGCTGAAATCCGTCGCCGCATCCCTCGGCCTGGCCGAAAGCGAGGTCGTGCTGGGCAACGAGTTCACCGAGAAAGCCGTCAAGGAAGCCGATCTGGCGGACTACAAGGTCATCTATTTCGCGACCCACGCCTTGCTGCCGTTCAATTTCACCTGCTGGCCGGAACCCATGCTCGTCGCCTCCAGTTCCCCCGGTTCCGAAGCGGAGGACGACGGCCTGCTTGTTTCCAGCGAAATTCTCGAACTGGACCTGGATGCCGACCTCGTCGTCCTGTCGGCCTGCAACACCGGTGGACCCGGCGGGGAGACGGGCGGCGAGAGCCTCTCGGGCCTTGCCCGGGCCTTTTTCTACGCCGGAGCGCGGTCACTGATGGTCACCCATTGGCAAATACCCGATGCGCCGACCGTGGAGCTGATGACCAGGGTCTTCGACGGACTGTCGGCCGGGAGCCTGACGGCGGCGGAGGCGATGAGGCGGGGCCAGATCGCGATGATCGAACAGCGGCGCTTCTCCCATCCGCTGAACTGGGCCGCCTTCAGCGTTATCGGTGACGGAGGGCAAAGACCCGGCGCGCCAAACCTTGCCTTTCGTGGAACCTCGGACCGGCGATGAAATTACGACGATGGCAGCCGAAGGATCTGTTGTCGCTGGCGGCAATGCTTGCTTGCGCCGTCATCGTCAGTGTTCTGTTGCCTCGGTACATCCCGTTGATCGGATCGGCCGAGCGCTGGCTGGATGATCTTCGCGTCAGTCTGTTGGCGCCCGCCGAGCCGCAGCATCCGGACATCATCGTCGTCGCCATCACCGAGGACACCCTCGCCGGCCTGCCCTACCGCTCTCCCGTCGACCGAGGTTTCATCGCCGATCTCGTCGAGTGGCTGGATTCGGCCGGGGTCCGCGCCATCGGCATCGATATGCTGTTCGACCAGCCGACGGAACCGGCCAAGGACGATCGCCTCCGAGAGGTCGTGCTCGGCGCGACGGCGCCGACCGTCGTCGCCTGGGCCGATACCGAGGACGGGCTCACCGAGCGTCAGGCGGCCTACCTGAACGCCTACATGGCGGGGGTCGATCGCGGGTTCGCAAATCTGATGACCGATCCGCATCGGGGCGCCGTGCGGTGGATTTATCCCGGTCGCGAGGAGGGGGGGGGAATGACCCCGGGATTGGTCGGCGCCATGTTGTCGGCGGTCGGCATCGTGCCTCCCGACCGGCCGATCACCCTCGCCTATCGCTCTCCACCGGAGCCTGGAGCATCATCCTTCCGCACGTTCCCCGCCCACGCGCTGAAGCTGCTTCCGAAGGCGTGGTTCGCGGGAAAGATCGTTCTCATCGGTCCCGATCTGCCTCACATCGACCGCCACAGGACTCCTCAACTGGGTGAGAGCCCGGGGATGAGCACGAACACGCCGGGAGTCGTCATCCACGCCCACGCGTTGGCTCAACTCCTGGACGGGAGGAAGGCGGCGGAGATCGATATCGGGGTGGAGATCATCACCGTCCTCGTCTGCGCCGTGGTGGCGATGCTCATCGCCTCGTTCAATCTGCCCGTCGGCGTGCACACCGCGATCGGCGCGATCGCCTTTGCGAGCGTGTGGCTGGTGGGTTTTGTACTCTACTCGGTCGGGGGACCCCTGCTTCCGCTGGTTTCGCCCAGTATCACCTTCGTCCTGACGTTCGCGTTCGGAAACGCCTTCTGGCGGGGAAGGATGAGGAGACAACGGGATTTCATTCGCGGGGCGTTTTCGCATTTCACCTCGCCTTCGGTGGTCGACCAACTGGTCGACGATCCGAGCTCGTTGCACCCGGGAGGCGTGAAAAGAGAGATCACCTGCCTGTTCACCGATATCGCCGGGTTTACCTCGTGGATCGAGCAATCCGAACCGGAGGCGGCGGTGGCCAAGCTCAACGACTACCTCGACGGGATGTGCCGGATCGTCTTCGACCACGACGGGACCATCGACAAGATCGTCGGCGATGCCTTGCATGTCTTCTTCGGCGTTCCCCTGCACCAGGCCGACCATCCCGAACGCGCCATCCGCTGCGCCCTCGACCTCGACTCGTTCGGGTCTTCGTTCGCCGCCAGGCAAAGGGCCGAAGGCGTGCCGTTCGGCGGCACCCGGATCGGGGTTCACAGCGGGCCCGCGGTGGTGGGAAATTTCGGGGGCGAGCGGTTCTTCGACTACACGGCGCATGGCGATACCGTCAATACCGCGGCGCGCCTGGAAGGCGCCAACAAGTTCCTGGGCTCCACTCTGTGCGTCAGCGCGAATACGGTTGGCGGCTGTTCCAACGTGACCTTTCGGCCTATCGGCGTTCTGCTCCTGTACGGCAAGAAAGAACCGGTGGAAGTTTACGAACCCCTGACGGAGAACTCGTCATCGCGGATCGATCTACCTAAATATCTTGAAGCATATGTTCTGATGCGGGAACGTGATACTATGGCTTGCGCCGCGTTCGAGGCACTCGTCGCGGCGAATCCGGACGATCCGATCGCGGCGTTTCACGCCGGCCGGTTGGCCGATGGACAGACCGGAATCGTCATCAAGTTCGAGGGGAAATGACCATGCCTTCGCGTTTGGCCCTACTCGTCGCCCTGGTTTTCCTGCTTTGGCCGCAGGTTGGCGAAACGTCTCAACTCGTCGTCATCGAATCGACAAGTCCCCAGATCAATCCGGGGCAGGTCATCGACGGATCGAAGTCCCTGTCGCTGCCCGCCGGTGTTCAGGTGACCCTTGTCGGCGAGGATGGAAAGTTGACCAAGCTCAAGGGGCCGTTTTCGGGCGCGCCGGCCCAGGGAAAAGTCGCCGGGGGAAAAGCCGCCGGGGGCGACAAGAAGGTCGTCGCCGCGCTTTCGCGCCTGTTTGCGAGCGGCGCTCCGGGTACGTCGAGCCTGGGGGCCTTCCGCGGCTACGGATCGGCCGTCGACAGCCAAGCCCTCAACCCTCCGGATGTCTGGGCGGTCAACGTCTACCGTTCCGAAAGCCTTTGTATTCCCGAGGGCGTCACCCCGACGCTGTGGCGAGCTGATCCGGGAAGAAATCTTTCCCTCATCGTCCTGCACCTTTCGACCGGCAAGGAGGACACCGTTGCGTTCCCCACCAGTGTGCACGAGGCGCCGTGGCCAAAGCAGGTGCCCCTTCTCGACGGGGGAGAGTACTCTCTTCGCGACGGCGGCAACATGTGGGAACGCAAGCTGGTGCTGAAATCCATTCCCAAGGATCTGCCAACCGAAGCACACACCATCGCTTGGATGGCCGACAACGGTTGTCTTCGCCAGGCCAAGACACAGGTGGCGAAACTGGCGTCACGCTGACAGGCGGCCGAAAGACCGATCGGATCGACGCCGAGGGCCTCCTTGCCAACGTCACGGAATTGCGGCAAGGAGACCCGATTCCCGCAACGTCGGATGGGTGGCCGAGCGGTTGAAGGCACCGGTCTTGAAAACCGGCAGGCCCGCGAGGGTCTCGTGGGTTCGAATCCCACCCCATCCGCCACTTCAGTACCGAAGTCCGAATGCCTGATGGTAGCGCCGCTCAC
>JAUXFS010000290.1 GCA_030622775.1 Rhodospirillales bacterium
CTCAGTATCTGCGCGGAGTATTTGTATGAGTCGGTGCACTAGCTTCCGATCCCGCGAAGACCGGCTACTGGATGACGATCCGGGGCGCCGATGCCGCCCGCATCTGCAGGTTTTGTTCGACGGTTTTCCAGACCTTGGCGGCGATCGCCAGATAGGCGCGCGCGTGCTCGCCTTCGGGGTCGGCGGCGACGATCGGATGTCCGTCGTCCGACGTCTGGCGGATGACCGTGTCCAGGGGGATCTCACCGAGGAAGTCCATACCGAGCTTTTCCGCCTCGCGCCTGGCGCCGCCGTGACCGAAGATCTCGGTGCGATGGCCGCAGCTCGGGCAATTGAAATAGCTCATGTTTTCGATCAGGCCGAGGACCGGCACCTCCACCTTGCGGAACATGTTGAGCCCCTTGCGCGCGTCGATCAGGGCGATGTCCTGCGGGGTCGACACGATCACCGCGCCGGCCAGCGGAACCTTCTGCACCATCGTCAACTGGGTGTCGCCGGTGCCCGGCGGCATGTCGACGACGAGAATGTCGAGTTTGCCCCAGTTGATGTCGCGCATCATCTGCTCCAGCGCGCTCTGGACCATCGGGCCGCGCCAGACGATCGGCGTTTCCTCTTCGACCAGATAGGCCATCGACATGCTCTTGATGCCGTATTTGCTGATCGGGTCGAGCTTGATCCCGTCGCTCGATCTCGGTCCTCCGGAGATGCCGAGCAGCCGCCGTGTCGAGGGGCCGTAGATGTCGGCGTCGAGCAGCCCCGTTTCGTGGCCAAGCGTCGCCAGGGCGAGTGCCAGGTTGACCGAGGTGGTCGACTTGCCGACGCCGCCCTTGCCCGACGCGACGGCGATGATCGCCTTGACATCCGGCAACAGCTCGCCGCCTTGAGGCCTGGGGGCCTGCGCCGAATGGGCCGATGGCGCCGGGGCGGTCCCGCGTTTCTCGGCGGTCAGCACCACGCTCGCGCTGATGACGCCGGGAAGCTTGTGAACGAGGGTCTCCACTTCCTTGCGCAGGGGTTCCAACCGGGGGCCGCGTTCGGGCTCGACTCCGAGGGTCAGGGCGACATGGCCGTCCTTGACTTGCATGCCCTCGATCATGCCGAGGCTGATGATATCGTTTTTGCGCTCTCTGTCGACGACACAACGAAGGGCGTCGATGATCTGCTGTTCGGTCACTTGCGTCATTGTCGGGTTCTCCCGGCGTTCACCACGCCCTTATCGTTGCCGGCCGTACCAGGTCCGTTGCGCGGTCCGCCAAGCTTGCCTATAAGGCTCTTCACCTCCATATAGAGTGCGCTGAAGCGATGTCCAATCATGACGGCGGCTTGTCGGCGGCCGCGACTCGATACGGACAAGCATAGAAGGAGTTTGTTTCTGCATGGCCTGGAACCCGAAAGGCGGTCCCTTTGGGGGCGGCGGCGGCGGCGGCGGCGGCCCCTGGGGCGGCGGATCCTCCGGATCCCCACCCCCGGACATCGAGGAAATGCTGAGGCGCAGTCAGGAGCGGTTCAAGCGGTTCTTGCCGGGTGGCATGGGCGGGGGGCGAACCCTGCTGTTGGTCGTGGTCGGCATCGCGGCGCTGTGGCTGGCCACCGGCTTCTATCGGGTCCAGCCCGGCGAACAGGGCGTCGAGTTGCTGTTCGGCAAGTTCGTCAAAACGACCACGCCGGGCCTCAACTACTGGTTCCCCGCTCCGATCGGCGATGTGCTCAAGCCCAACGTCGAAGTGACCAATCAGATCACCGTCGGCTTCCGTGGCAGTACCGAGTCCACCCGCGGCAGCACCACGCGCGACGTACCCCAGGAAAGCCTGATGCTGACCGGGGACCAGAACATCATCGACGTCGACTACGTGATTCAATGGCGGATCAAGAATGCCGCCGACTTCCTGTTCAACATCCGTGATCCCGAGGGTACGGTTAAGCTGGCCGCCGAAAGCGCGATTCGCGAAGTGATGGGCCAGACCAACCTCGAGGAAGCGTTGACCCTCAAGCGCCAGGACGTGGATCAGCAGACGAAGGAATTGCTGCAGCAGATCCTCGACACCTATGGCGCGGGCGTGTTCATCGCCGAAGTGAAGCAGCTCAAGGTCGATCCGCCCGGAGAAGTCATCGACGCCTTCAACGACGTCCAGCGCGCCCGCCAGGACAAGGAACGGTCGGTCAACGAGGCGTTGGCCTATCGCAACGATATCGTCCCCAGGGCAAAGGGCGAAGCGGCGCGCACCATCCAGGGGGCGACCGGCTACAAGGAAAAGGTCGTCCGCGACGCCGAGGGCGAAGCCGACCGCTTCAATTCGGTCTACGAGGCCTACAAGACGGGCAAGGAGGTGACCACCCGCCGGCTTTACCTGGAACGGATGCAGGAGGTGCTGGGCAGCACCCAGAAGGTCATCATCGATAGCGGCGGCACCGGCCAGGGCGTCGTTCCCTACCTGCCGCTGCCGGAATTGCAGAAGCGCTCTCAGGAGGCCAAGCCATGAACCGGATGACCCTTGCCGTCATCGGTGTCGCCGTCGTGGTTGTCGGCATCGTTGTCTTCAGCTCGCTGTTTACCGTCTACCAGACCCAGCAGGCGTTGATTCTTCAGTTCGGCAACCCGGTCGGGGTCGAGCGCGAAGCCGGCCTCAAGTTCAAGATGCCGTTCATTCAGAACGTCGAGTACTTCGACAAGCGCATTCTCGATCTGGATCCGCCGGTGCAGGAGGTGTTGCTCGCCGACCAGAAGCGGATCAACGTCGATGCCTTCGCCCGCTACAAGATCGTCGATCCGCTCAAATTCAGGCAGCGGGCGGTCACCCTTACCAACTTTCGTCAGGTTTTCGGCGGCCTGCTGAACTCGGAAGTGCGTTCCGAGGTGGCGAAGGTGTCGCTGGCCGACATGCTGTCCGAACAGCGTGGCGAAGTCATGATCCGCATTGCGGACGAAATGAAGACGCAGGCGCCCCGATTCGGGGTGGAGGTGGTGGATGTCCGCATCGGCCGCACCAATCTGCCGGAGGCCACCACCCAGGCGGTGTACAACCGGATGCGATCGGAACGCATCGCGCAGGCGGCCCAACTCCGCGCCGAGGGCGAGGAACTGAAGGCCAGGATCGAAGCCGAGGCGAACAAGGACCGCACGATCATTTTCGCCGAAGCCAACAAGAAGGCGCAGATTCTCCGCGGCGAAGGGGATGGCCAGCGAACCCGTGTTCTCAACGAGGCGTACGGCCAGGATCCGGGGTTCTTCGATTTCTACCGCTCGCTCGAGGCCTATGGCGCGCTGGGCGGCGAGGGGACAACCATGGTGCTCAGCCCCGACTCCGACTTCTTCCGGTTCTTCTTGGACGAGCAGGGGAAAGCGCCGCAGACGGCGCGCTGACGCCGCCAAGGCAGGCGCCGGCCGGATTCGGTCACCGGTGAGAAGGAACCCATGGCCGACCTCCTGACCGCCCTCGGTCTGGCGATCGCCCTAGAGGGGGTCGCCTATGCCCTGTTCCCCGGCGCCATGAAGAAGATGCTGCTGCAGGTGCTGGCGCAGCACACGGGCCACTTGAGGACCGCCGGGCTGGCGGCGGCGGCGCTCGGCGTCGGCGTGATCTGGCTGGTGCGCGGCTGAACGGCGCCACGTGACCGGCGTGTTGCCCGCCGACGGGTTGAATTGTCGGTCACCGGTTGACCGGCCGCAAAAAAAAGACCAAATCGACAACAGAACTCGGGTCGAGGCCATTGCCCGTTCCCCAATGACCCGCTAGCCGATGGAGACACCGTACGTGGACCTGCTCGTCAATACCGCCGTTCGCCCCCCTTACGTTTCGAAGCAAAGTGCCCGGATGGCGCGCACGCCGATGATCGGAGCCCGGCTCGGCGCCGGCCTGCTCGGCGTGGCGATCCTCCTGGCCGCCGCCATCGCCCCGGCGCGAGCGCACGAGAGTTTCGCCGACCTCGCCGAGAAGCTGCTTCCCTCCGTGGTCAACATCTCGACGACACAGGTCATCAAAGGCCGTCCCGGTATCGAAATGCCGATGGTTCCGCCGGGATCGCCCTTCGAGGAGTTCTTCAAGGAATTCATGGAA
>JAUXFS010000448.1 GCA_030622775.1 Rhodospirillales bacterium
GTGAGAGCGAAGATGGCGAGCCAAACCGCGGCGAACCGCCCGCGGTTTGCCCGCCGGGCCGGTACTTCTCTCGATTTCCGAGTTTTGCGCCGCACCAGATCCATTCCGGGTCACTCGATCCTCCATGGGTTTAGCGGCAATGCTGCAGGTGCGCAACCGGCGTTGGGCGCGGGCGGTTTTTGTGGCTATGCTCGGCAACGGAAGCAAGCCCGATGGAATCGAAAGCGACACCCCGCACGGCCACCGGCCGCCG
The DNA here is from genome assembly GCA_030622775.1 of Rhodospirillales bacterium. Lineage (GTDB taxonomy): Bacteria > Pseudomonadota > Alphaproteobacteria > Rhodospirillales > Defluviicoccaceae > JAUXFS01. The sequence continues at coordinate 254 of JAUXFS010000448.1, forward strand.
ACGACCACGTCTTGCGCTCACCGGATCGGCCGGCGTCGGAAAGACCAGCCTCGGCCTCCGGCTGGCGGCCGAGTTCGGCGTGCCGTTCATCCCCGAAGGCATGCGGGCGCGGATCGAGGCCGGACTCAACCTGCACATCCTGAGCCGCGACCAGCATCGGGCGTTGCTGGAAGAGCTGTTCGAAGAGATGCTGACCGCCGCCGCCAACGCCGCCGAAACAGGCGGCGGTTTCGTCGCCGACCACTGTTCCATCGATTGTCCGGCGTTCTGGCTCTACTACGGCTTCGGCGACGATGCCGACGCCACCGCCGAGGTTTTCGATCGAGCCGCCTCGGCGCTCGAACTCTACGACCTCGTGGTCGTGCTGCCTTGGGACGCCATCCCGCTCGCCGCCGACGGGGTGCGAAGCGCCAACCGCTGGCATCAGCTGCACTACCAGTCGTTGCTGGAGGGACTCTTGACGCGCTGCGCCCCCGATGACCGGGTCGCGCTGATGCCGGCGGACGTGATCGACATCGACGCCCGCGCCGCCTGGGTTCGCGAACGCCTGAAGACCGATTCCGCCGATTGATCGCTCAGGGTCCGCCCGTGTCGCGGGTGCCGACGCCGCGGTCGGTGACGATGCTGCCGCCATCGACGGTGTGCCGTTGAGTCAATGCCCGATGACGGAATCCCAAGCCATGCAATGCGGGCATTGCTGCGATGCGAAAAACCCTTTTAAGTTTTACCGGCTTTGGTGTATATTCTTTTACGTGCTCAATTTTATGCAATGCTCTCATGGGTAGCCATCCTGGCGCCTAGATCGGCACCCGACAGGCATCGCCAAGAGGATCGATATGAACTGGGACCACATGATTGCGACGGTCGCTCCTTACGCCGCCACGGCGGTCGCTTTTCTCATCGGCTTCGGCACGTTCGCCGCGTACTTCCATTGAGCGATAGTCCCCGGCCGGACGCGGCCGCACGATATCCCGAACGCAACCTCCCGTAAGGCCGGAACCAAGCGTTATCCGGTTCCCGTGATGCCCGCCCTGACCAGGCGGTTTTTCTCTCCCTGAAGACCGAGTCCTCATCAATACCGCAGCGCCGCTGCGGCGAGCGCGCGGACCTCCGGCCGCAGCGGCCCCGGGCGCGGTCGGTCGGCGAGGGTGGTGAACCAGTGCTCTGGCGGCGTTCGCCCGCGGCGGTGCTTCCAGCGGACGCCGCGGAGAACTTCCTCGGCCGCGGCGGGCAACCGGTCGGGAACCGGCAGCCGGTTCAGCGTCGCCCACACTCCGGCCCAGCACCGCCCGACCGCCCACGGATTGTAGCCCCCGCCCCCCAGCACCAGCAGCCTGGAAGCGAGCGGTCCGATCACGTCGATCGTCCGCCACAGCGCCACGTTGGAGAGCGCCAGCTTGGCCATCGGGTCCTCGGCGAGGGCATCGGCGCCGCACTGGACGACCAGCGCCCCGGGCGCGAATTCCTGGATCAACGCCACCGCCACCGTCTCGATCAGGAATTCCATCTCAGTGTCGTTGAGTTCCCGCGGCACCGGCAGGTTGCGGGCGGCGCCCCCGGCGCGATCATCGACGCCGCCGGGCACCGCCGCCGGATCGTCGCCGCGGGCCATCGGCCAGCGTCCGGCCTCGTGGATCGAGAGGGTGAAGACGCGCGGATCGTCGTGAAAGGCCTGCTGGACGCCGTCGCCGAAGTGGGCGTCCACATCCAGGTAGAACACCCGTGCGATGCCGCCGTCGAGCATTTCGAGAATGGCCAGGACGGGATCGTTGAACATGCAGAAACCGCTGGCCCGGTCCCGCTGGCCGTGATGGGTGCCGCCGGCGGGGCTGTAGACGACCCCGGGCCCGCGCAGCAGCCGCGCCGCCAGGATCGAGGCGCCGCAGGCGGTGGCGGGGCGCCGGAACATCTCCGGGTAGACCGGGTTGCCGTTGACCCCGAGGTTGAACCGCCGGCCGTCCTGTTCGGACGCCTTCTGGTCCCGCTCGCACCGTTGCACCGCGGCCACGTACTCCGGCGCATGGTAGCGGGCGATCTCGTCGGGCGTCGCGATCGGAGCGTCGCGATAGACGGCGTCATCCAGCCACCCCATCGCCCGGCACAGATCGATGCACAGCGACACCCTGGGGATGGCCAGCGGATGACCCCGGGCATGCCGCGAAACACGGAAGATGTCGCTGCCGATGAACAGCGGCGGTCGTGGGTCCATCGCGCATCGTCCTTGTTGGAAAACCGGCTGCCCCTGAACGTGACCCCGGATTCCCCGGGCGTCAACGGGCGTGCCGGTCAGAACGATCCGTAGGCCTGCCCGGCGTACCCCGACGTCACCGCCGCGCCGAACGCGTTGTTCGGATCCGGTTGCCAGTCCACCGTCCCCGATCCGTCCTCGTTGCGCCGGATGCACTTCCATTCGAAGACGGGGCCGGGTGGCAGGTCGGCGACGACGCCGGTCCACACCGGTGCGTCGGGACCGGGACCGGTATCGCCGCCGGGTGGCGGATTGTAGATGTACTCCCAGTAGATGCTCGGATCGAGCTTGACCGCCTTCGCCGTGTCCCACCCGCCCAGTTCGGCGATACCGCCGACCACGAAGACGCTCTGCCCCGGCTGGGTAAAGCCGTTGTCGCAGACGAAGTTCACCGACGTCTTCGCCGCGGCCGGCTGCAGCGTGAACACGAACGTTTTGGCGTCACCGACCGGTCTCGAGGCCGATTTCGCCAAGTCGGAGGCCAAGCGGTCTTAGGAAGACAAGGTAGAGAGTCAAC
>JAUXFS010000330.1 GCA_030622775.1 Rhodospirillales bacterium
CGCCGGGCGCGGACGTCCGTCCGCTTGGCTCTCCTCGCTGCGCTGCGGGCGCGCACTTGCGCTTGCCAGCGGGCCGATGAAGGTCACTTCATCGGCCCGCTGGTATTAACCCTTCCGCTCCCAACCGCCCGTTTCGGTCTGCTGCCAGTAGGTGACGGCGTGGCCTTCGGCCTTGCGGGTGGTCCAGCGCTCGCGGGCGGCGGCGACGGCGTCCGCGTCGTTGCCGTCGAACAGGTCGAAGCAGCGCTCGTAGTCGTCGGTATGCGCCGAGTCGGCGCCTTCGGTGAGGAACAGGAAGGTGGCTGCGTTGGGGTTCTCGTCGGCGACGGTGAGCCAGATCGGCTGGTCCTCGGCGGAGCCGTCCTTGGCGGTGCCGTGGGGCAGCCACGCGTCCTGATCGTAGGTCCAAAGCAGCGTCGCCAGGGCCTCGACACGCTCCTTCGAGCCGGCGATCACCACCGCCCGCTTGCCGGCGGCGAGGGTCTTCTCGAGCAGCTTGGGCAGCGCCTTCTCGAGCGGCGACCGTGTCAGGTGATAGAACGCGACGTCGGTCACCTGTTCCCCGCCCCCGGCGTGATCAGCCTTTTTCGTAATAGTTGGCGACCAGCCGGTCGAGCAGGCGGACGCCGAAGCCGGTGCCGCCCTTGGGCACCACGTCCCGGTCCTTTTTCGACCAGGCGACGCCGGCGATATCCAGATGCGCCCACGGCGTGTCGCCGACGAACCGCTTGAGGAACTGGGCGGCGGTGATGCTGCCGGCGCCGCGGTTGCCGATGTTCTTCATGTCGGCGATCTCCGATTTGATCGCCTTGTCATACGCCTCGCCCAACGGCATCCGCCACACCGCCTCGCCGACGTCGGCGCCGGCGGCGGCAATGCGTTCGGCGAGCCCGTCGTCATTGGAGAACAGGCCGGCCTTCTCGTCGCCGAGGCTGATGATGATGGCGCCGGTGAGGGTCGCCAGATCGATCATCGCCCGCGGCTTGAACCGCTCCTTGCAATACCAAAGCGCGTCGGCGAGCACCAGCCGGCCCTCGGCGTCGGTGTTGAGCACCTCGATGGTCTGGCCGGACATCGAGGTGACGATGTCGCCGGGCCGCTGCGCCCTTCCCGACGGCATGTTCTCGACCAGGCCGACGATGCCGACGGCGTTGACCTTGGCCTTGCGCCCGGCGAGCGCCTTCATCAGGCCGATGACCACCCCCGAGCCGGCCATGTCCCACTTCATGTCCTCCATGCCGGCCGACGGCTTGATCGAGATCCCGCCGGTGTCGAAGGTAACCCCCTTGCCGACGAACGCCAGCGGCGCTTCGTCCCCTGCCGCGTCCTTCTTCGCCTTCTTGGCCTTGGCGCCCTTCGCGCCCGGTTTGGCGGCGCCGTTCCATTGCATGACGACGAGTTGGGTCTCCCGGGCGCTGCCGTGGCCGACGGCGAGCAGCGCGCCCATGCCGAGCTTCTTCATCTTGTCTTCGCCGAGCACCTCGATCTTGACACCGAGATCGGCGAGGGTCTTGGCCTCGGCCGCCAGCGACTCGGGATAGATGACGTTGGCCGGCTCGGAGACCAGGTCGCGGGTGAAGAACACCCCGTCCGCGACCTTCTGCCGCGGCCCAAACAGCTTGCGCGCCTCGCCGGCGCCGTCGCAGCCGATGGTCAGCGTCCGGAGGCTCGGCTTGTCCTCGTCTTTCTGCCGGGTCATGTACTTGCCGAACCGATAGGACCGGAGCCGGGCGCCCAACGCCAGCTCGGCGGCCATTTCCGCCGGCGCCGTCGAGCAGCCATCGACGGCGTCGACCACCACCGTCGCCGCCTTGTGTCCCTGGTTGGCGAGGGCGGCATGGATCTTGCCGCCGACCGCCTGCATCCGCAGCGCATCGATGTCGCCGGCCTTGCCGAGACCGACCAGCAACACGCGGTCGAGCCCGCCGTCGCCCGGCGCCACCAGCGCCAGGACCTGATCCTTCCTGCCGCGAAACCGGCTCGCCTCCATCGCCCGAACGATCCCGCCGTTCATCCGCGCGTCGAGTTGCTCGGCGCTGGCCGTCAGTTCGCGGTCATCGAGCACACCGACCACGAGAACTCCCCGTTCGGGCAGGGAGGGCGCGGAAAAAGCGATCTTCATCAGAGGTCCTTTCGTTGCGAGGCGTTATCCCGGCTGATAGCCGATCCTCTATGTAGTCGCAGCGCGCGTCGAGGAAAAGTCTTGTTGCGTTTCGGCGCCGCCGCCCCGCCTCGCGATCCCGCCGCCGCCGCCGCCCACCGATCAGGCGTGGGCCGCCAGATGCACCGGTTGGCGTCTGCGTCCCCACGTGCCCGCCGGACCGTCGAACACGCCGGCGCACCGGGCCGCGCAATTTCGGCAGCGGCCGTCGTCGGTGAGGTTCCACGCCGTCAGTTCGTACCAGTCGCGGCCGATGACCTCTTTGCCGCAGTTGTGACAATGGGTCGCGTCACCTTCCCGGTCGTGGACGTTTCCGGTGTAGGCGTAGCGCACGCCGTTGTTCAGCGCGATCCCGCGCGCCCGGGTCAGGGCCGCCGGCGGCGTCGACGGAAGGTCCGTCATCTTCCAGTCGGGGTGAAAGGCGGAGAAGTGCAGCGGCACGTCGGGTCCGAGATTTTCCACCACCCACCGGGTCAGCGCCTCCAGTTCGGCATCGGAGTCGTTTTTGCCGGGGATGAGCAGGGTGGTGATCTCGAACCAGACGTCGGTCTCGCGCTTGAGATAGACGAGGGTGTCGAGAACCGGCTGCAGATGGCCGCTGCACAACTGCTGATAAAACCCGTCGGTAAACCCCTTGAGGTCGACGTTGGCCGCGTCCATGTGGTCGAAGAACTCGGCCCGCGCCTCTTCGCAGATGTAGCCGGCGGTCACCGCCACCGTCTTCACGCCGCGCGCATGGCAGGCTTTCGCCGCGTCGACGGCGTATTCCAGAAAGATCACCGGGTCGTTGTAGGTGAACGCGACGCTGCGGCTGCCGGTCGCCACCGCCGCCTCGGCGATCATCTCCGGCGTCGCCGTATCGCACAGGGTATCCCATTCGCGCGACTTGCTGATGTCCCAGTTCTGGCAGAACTTGCAGGTGAGATTGCAGCCGGCGGTGCCGAACGACAGCACCGGCGTGCCGGGCAGAAAGTGGTTGAGCGGCTTCTTCTCGATCGGGTCGACGCAGAAACCGCTGGATCGTCCGTAGGTGGTCAGCACGATCCGGTCGCCCTGGCAACCGCGGACGAAGCACAGACCCCGTTGGCCCTCGTGCAACTTACACAGCCGGGGACAGACGTCGCACTGCAGTCGCCCGTCGTCCAACCGGTGCCAGTAGCGCCCCGGAAAAGCGGTCTCGAAAGATTCGCGCGTGGCATGCTCGGTCATCACCGTTCTCCTTCGCCGTCGAAGGGTCGCGGCTCACGCATCGAATTTCTCGGGGAGTTCTAGCCGACCGCGCCGCCTTCGTCTAAACTATCATTATACAGCAAAGGAGCCCCGATGATGACTCATGTCAGGCATGCAGCCGTCGCGGGGATGTTTTATCCCGGCAATCCCCGCGAGCTCGACACCGTCGTGCGGCAGATGCTTTCCGAAGCCGCACCTGAAACCTTCGAAGGTCCCGCCCCGAAAGCGATCATCGTTCCGCACGCCGGCTATGTCTACTCGGGCCCGATCGCCGCGACGGCGTATGCGCGCCTGAAGCCAGCGGCCGAGCGGATCCGGCGGGTGGTGCTGCTCGGTCCCTGCCACCGCGTCCCGGTGCGCGGCCTGGCGGTGAGCGAAGCCGATGCGTTCGCCACGCCGCTCGGCCGGATCCCGGTGGACAG
>JAUXFS010000488.1 GCA_030622775.1 Rhodospirillales bacterium
CGCTCTCGACACCCCGTCCGGTCCCTCGATCGTTGCCGCCGCGACGGTTCTGTTCTGCCTGAGCCTAATGCCGGTTCCGGGGTTCCGGACCCGCTTCGGTACCCGCCGATGACGCCGCCGATCATCACATCGCTCTACGCCGGCGTCCTGGCGTTGATCCTGGTGGCGCTCGCCGCGCGGGTGATCGGCGTTCGTCGCGGACAACGCATCGCCCTCGGCGACGGCGACAACGAGGATCTGGCGCGCCGCATCCGCGCCCACGCCAACTTCACCGAATACGTTCCGATCGCCCTGGTTCTGATGCTGCTGATCGAGCTGTCGGGATATCCGGCGTGGACCCTTCACGGCCTCGGCATCGCCCTGGTCGCCGGCCGCCTGATCCATGCCTGGGCGCTGCCGGCGCTAAATCTGGTCGGGCGCACCGTCGGCATGGTCCTGACATTCGCGGTACTGATCTCCGCCGCCCTTATGTGTCTGACGGTGGCGGCAAACCATCTGTTGTCGAACCCGTAAAGCGGGTTTGCACGGGGCCTCGCTTTCGTCTAGGTTACGCCGAAGGGTAACCCATTTGGGGAATGCCATGGGGCTCATCGGATCCGGATGCGTTCGAGCCGGCGTGCTGGCCGGCGTCGTCGCCTTCGGCGCGGCGGGGTGCTCGTCGACGACCGTCACCCCCGAGGAGGTCCCGCCGCCGCCTGAAACCGAGCGGACGATTTCGGTCGGAGAGATCGAGGCGGGACCCGAGCGCTGGAAGCGGCTGGTCCGGTATTTCAGGAACGGGCTGGTCCGGCGGCTGATCGAGTCGGAGGCGTTCGATACCGTCCACTATCTAACGCCGGAAAGCCCGCTGCCGGGATCGATCATCGTTTCGGGCAGAATCACCGACGTCGACGAGGGAAGCGAGCTAGCCCGCTTTCTCGTCGGTTTCGGGATCGGAAATGCCGAGGTCGCGGGCCGCTTCGAGATCGCCGCCCCCGGTAGTGAGAGTCTGGCCGTGTTCGAGCAGAGACAGGTCTCCTCCGTGGGTGGGCACTGGAACCCAGCCTATCTCGAAGAGCGGATGGAGGAGTTTGGCGAGGAAACCGCACTGACCGTCATTCGCTGGCGGGATGGGGAAGATCTCGAGCCTTCGATCTGGCACGACCTATGGTAGCGGCTTCGGTACTAGGACGGGGGTCGGCGCGGCGACGGCGATGCCCTTGTCGATGAGCACCTTTCGGAGCGTGTCCGGAAAATCGGTGACGATGCCGTCGACCCCGAGATCGATGAAGTCCCGCATATCCGCTTCGCGGTTCACCGTCCACACCAGGACCTTGAGCCCCAACGCGTGCGCCTCCGCCAGTTGCCGCGCATCCAAATCCCGGTAATAGAGCGACCAGACGCCGCAACCCGCCGCCTCGACCAGCCGCGGCACCGATCCGCCGAAATCGTCGATGTCGAGACCGGCGGTCCACGGCGAGGGGCCGGGCCGACCCTTGCGGATGTTGTTGAACCTTCGCTGGATGGACAGACACACGGTCGGAATATCGGGGGCGATTTCGTGGACGCGCCGGAGGGTGCGCCAGTCGAACGACAGGATATTGACGCGGTCGGCAAAGCCTTCGTCACGAATAACCCGGACCACCTTATCCGCGTACACCCCAGGCTCCAGGGTGACCTCCGGCTTTTCCGGGTTGCCCTTGATCTCTACATCCAGCCGGACATCGTCGTTGCCGGACCGGCGCACCAGGGCGACGACTTCCTTCAAGGTCGGTATCGGCGTGCCGTCCACCGCCCGCTGGTCGGGGAACCTGCGCGCATAGTCGCGGGACGGATTGAGCCGGCCGACATCGAAGGTCTTCAGCTCGGCCAGGGTATACCGGGTCATCGGCCGGCCGTCGGCCTCGAGCCATTTCCCGTCGGCCGTCCGGGTCAGGTTCGGATCGAGGATTTGATCATGGGTGACCACGACGACGCCGTCGCGGGAGACGCCGACATCCAGTTCGATCGCCGAAACCCCGATGGACAGCGCCTCGGCGAACGCCGGCAGGGTGTTTTCCGGAAGCAGCCCGCGCGCACCCCGGTGTCCGACCTGGTCGAACCCCCCGACCGCTCGCGGGGGTTCTTCCGCCCGCGGGGAGTCGTCGGCGGTGGCCTGCCCGGCGCCGAGCGTTGCGGCAAGTGTCACGGCGAGTACAAACCTCTTCACGGTTCGGTCCTTAAGCATTTCCCGGGCAAAGCAGGTCTTCCCGCTGCGAACTTCGGGTCGATCCGTTCGCCCTCTCCAACAATCCCGCAACGATCTCGCGAACGCAAGCCCCGCGAAGACGCGAGGACACTTTTCAACGTCGTTACTGCGTTGCGTTCGGGCGTCTATTGGCGTACATCCGCGAACGGCGCTACGATGCCAAAAAAAGGCCGGCGCCGTAAACTGACAGGGCTCTTTCAACCTTCGAGCAAGAGAGGGAGGCATGCCGCAAATCGTAACGCTGACGATCAACCCGGCCGTCGACATCAGCTGGGAAGTCAACGACGTCGTCCCCACCCGCAAGCTGCGATCGAGCGGCGGCATGGTCTTTCCCGGCGGCGGCGGCATCAATGTGTCGCACGTGATCTCGGAGCTTGGCGGCGAGAGCACCGCCGTCTTCACCCGGGGCGGGATCATCGGAACGCTGCTGACCGAATTGCTCGACGACTACGCGATCGACCGACGAGTCATCAAGGTCGCCGGGCGGACGCGGTTGAGCGCCACCATGTTCGAGGTGTCGACCCACGACGAATACCGGGTGACCCCGCCGGGTCCCGAACTCTCGGAAAGTGAGTGGCAGAAGTTCATCGACGTGGTCTCC
>JAUXFS010000191.1 GCA_030622775.1 Rhodospirillales bacterium
CACGGAATTGTGAAGGTCGGTGCTCGTACCAGCGAGCCGATCTTGATCGGCTTGCTGGCAAGCGCAAGTGCGCGCCCGGAACGTAGTGAGGATAGCCAAGCGGACGGACGTCCGCGCCCGGCGCCTGAGGGAATTCAGGCGAGCCCGGTCATGGGCTCGCCGGTATAACCGGACGGCGCTAACGGTCGCCGGGGTGGCAGGGGGGGACCGGCTTGCCGGCGAGGATGTGCGCCCAGGCTTCGTAGAAGTAGGCGCCGGTGGTTCCCGGGCACATCGGCATCGGCGCCGCTGTCCCCGGATCGTAGCGGGTGTTGAGAAGCATCGAGAACAGCACCAGCCAGATCGCCATCACCCCGGCGAACACGAAGGGTCCCTTGCGAGGGCGGGTGAGGCGGTCGCGGTAGCGCCCGGCGCCGAACGACTCGGCGTCGAGGGCGCCCCGGCGGCGCGCGTCGACCACCTCGCGGCCAAAATGGCGCGCCCACGCCGGCACCACTTGGCCGAACATGTAGGCGGCGAAGGCCTTCTCCAGCGCCTTCTCGTCGGGCTGGCGGCCGAACCAGCGGCGGTAGGCCAGGCGGAAGAACTCGAACTCGCCGAGGCCCAGCGCCTGCGCCGCGTCGGTCACCGCGCGACAGTCCCCGGCGGCATCGACTTTGCCGTTCGGTTCGGTTCTCTCGTGGTTCGGGGCCATCGATCCCATCCGGAGATCCCGTCGCCCAACCAGGGGGGCCGCGTAATACCGGCTGTCCGCGGGTCCGCCCGGTTCGAAAGGGCGTGCTTGTCAGTTTAGCACATCGCCGACATTCGCTGTTGTCCCAATGTCGGCGATGCGCGCACAATCGGCTGAGTGGCGATCCCTCAACAACGGTGATTGTCGGATGCGACAGGCCCCGTCCCAGAAAGCGCCCCCGAAGGCCCCGCCGGCGTTTCACGTGCTGGTCAAGCCGACCGGGGCGGTGTGCAATCTCGATTGCAAGTACTGCTTCTTCCTGACCAAGGAACGGCTCTATCCCGGCAGCCCGTTCCGCATGGCCGACGACGTGCTGGAAACCTATATCCGCCAGCTCATCGAGGCCCACCGCACGCCGGAAGTGACGATCTCGTGGCAGGGGGGCGAGCCGACGCTGATGGGGCTCGACTTCTTCCGCCGCGCGATCGAGATCCAGGACAAGCACAAGAAGCCGGGGATGACCGTTCGCAACACCATGCAGACCAACGGCGTGCTGCTCAACGACGAGTGGGGCGCGTTCCTCCGCGAGCACAATTTCCTGATCGGCCTGAGCGTCGATGGGCCGCGCGAGCTGCACGACGCCTACCGGGTGGACAAGGGGGGACACGGAACCTTCGAGCGGGTGATGCGCGGGTTGCGGGTGCTGCGCAAGCACCAGGTGGACGTCAACATCCTGACCACCGTGAACGCCGCCAACGCGGATCATCCGCTCGACGTCTATCGGTTCTTCCGCGACGAGGTCGGGACCGAGTTCATCCAGTTCATCCCGGTGGTCGAGCGCGACAACGAGACCGGCTTCCAGGAGGGCACCAAGGTCACCGGCCGGTCGGTGACGGCGGAACAATGGGGCCGGTTCCTGATCGCCGTTTTCGACGAATGGGTGCGTCGCGACGTCGGCCGCGTCTATGTGCAGATGATCGACGTCGCGCTGGGCAACTGGGCGGGGGCGCCGCCGACGCTGTGCGTGTTCTCGCCCACCTGCGGCAACGCGCTGGCGCTGGAGCACAACGGCGATCTCTACGCCTGCGATCACTACGTCGAGCCGAACTACCTGCTCGGCAATATCAAGGAACGGCCGATGGTCGATCTCGTCGCCTCACCCAGCCAGCGGCGGTTCGGCCGCGACAAGCTGGACAGGCTGCCCGGCTATTGCCGCGCCTGCGCGGTGCGCTTCGCCTGTCACGGCGGCTGCCCCAAGAACCGGTTCATCGCGACGCCGGACGGCGAGCCGGGGCTGAACTATCTTTGCGCCGGCTACAAGGCGTTTTTTACCCACGTCGACCGGCCGATGCGGATCATGACCTGGTTGCTGAGGAAGGGGCGGGCGCCGGCGGAGGTGATGCGGATCCTGGCGGCGGAGGAGACGAAGGAGGCGAAGGGACCGGCCGTGTTCGCCGGCGCCCGACGCAACGCGCCCTGTCCGTGCGGCAGCGGCCGCAAGTTCAAGCAGTGTCACGGCCGCGGAAGTCCGCCCTAGAGCTTGTCCGAGCCTCGGCCGTTGGCGACCCTGCGGATCTTGTCGAGGAAGAACGTCACCGCCGTGGTCTCGTCTCCGAACCGGCGAATGCCCTCGCCGTCGGCCCGAACCCGCCACGGGAACGGATTTCCCTCGATCCGCCAGAGGTCGGCGGCGTAGCGACCAACGGTGGGGCCGACCCGTGCGGTGGCGATCGTCGGCCCCCGGTTGATCCAGATGTCGGACACCTGACCATGGATCCGCTCGGGGAGGTCGCGGATACTTCGGGGAGGCCGAGACTCGGGTTGGGCGACCCCGTTTTCGGGCTGTCGGAAGAGGTCGTGAGTGACTGTTTCGGTCTGCATCGCGTTCTCCAACGGCGAGCGACGAATCCCCGGCCGGCGCCTAAGCGGCTAGCCGGGCTCCGCGCTATTGAAAGAAGATGGCGTCTGGTTCGCGGTTGGCGATCCGGACCACGTCGTCGATGTCGTCATCGGACAGGTCCGCAAGATCGTTCAGTGCGTCGACCCAGTCGTCGAGGCTGTCCCAGCTGTGGCGATACAGTACGCGGCTCATGCTTTCTCGGGTCATCATGTTCAAGTCCCCCATGTCGGATGTTGAATTTCAGGTCCCAAACTGCCCTTAAAAAGAGAAGTACGAAAAACTTGTTCCTCTTAAGAGTGTCCTGCAAACCGATTCGAATTGCAACTGTTATCCCCCATATGGGTTAGACCATAATGCGAACAAAACAGGAACACAACATAAAAATGTATTTTTTTTGGTGTGCCGGCGGTGGGCAGTACCACCGAGGTCGCCGGAAACACGGTTGTTGGCGCCCCGAACGCCGTCCGGCCGGCGACGATCTTCGATCTTTCGGGGGCTCCGTCGGATATCGTCGACCGGGTCGTCTCGGTTCTACGCCGGATGATCTTCGATTTCTCGCTGTGGAGCGCCGCGGCGAAGGCGGCGGCGGCGCTGCTCGTCCGCGAGGAGACGCACCGCTATGTTCTCAGGGACGAACCGTAGGGCTTCGCCCCGACCCGACGCGCGATCTGCCGAAATCAGTAGCCTTGACCGTCCTCCATCGGTTCAAATAGGGCTTGAGTTGCGGTGGTTGCTGGGAGCGCGCGATGTTCCGGAGTTCACTCGCCGGGGAGATCACCATCTGGATCGTCCTCAAGCTGGCGGCGCTGGGCCTGCTGTTCGTCCTGTTCTTCGGCCCCGACACCCGGCTCGACGTTGATTCCGACGGAGTGGGGCGCATGTTGTTCGGCGCGGGCGAGCAGCGGGAGGGCCGCCGGCCGTGAGTGACCTTTCCGTCGTCGAGTTGTCGCGCCTCCAGTTCGCCTTGACCGCGCTCTATCACTTCCTGTTCGTGCCGCTGACGATCGGCCTGTCGCTGCTGATGGCGATCATGGAGAGCGTCTACGTGATGACCCGGCGGCCGATCTGGCGAGACATGACCAAGTTCTGGGGCCTGCTGTTCGGGATCAACTTCGCCATGGGCGTTGCCACCGGCATCACCATGGAGTTCCAGTTCGGCACCAACTGGGCGTACTACTCCCACTTCGTCGGCGACGTTTTCGGGGCGCCGCTGGCTATCGAGGGGATGATGGCGTTCTTCCTCGAGGCCACCTTCATCGGCCTGTTCTTCTTCGCCTGGAACCGGCTTTCGTCCATTGGCCACCTGTTCGTCACCTGGATGCTGGCGATGGGCCTGCTCTTCCTCGGGATGGAAGGCGCGGCGTTTGTCGCCAGCAGTGCGGCGGTGGCGGGGGTGGTGGCGGCGCCGGGGCTGGCGATGTTCCCGTTCATCCTGCCGTCGTCGACCCACCCGGACCACGGTCTCACCGTCTGGGATTCGTCTTCGAGTCAGTTGACGCTGTTGATCATGCTTGTCGCGACGGTGGTGTTCATGCCGATCATCATCGTCTACACCGCCTGGGCGTACCGGGTGTTGCGCGGTAAGGTAACCGAGGCGGACGTCGAAAAGGGCGAGTCCCTCTACTAGCGAAGGAGGCGTCGGGTATGTGGTACTTCTCCTGGGCTCTGGGCCTGGCCTTGGCGTGCGCCTTCGCGGTGTTCAATGCGATGTGGCTCGAACTCGACGCCGACGATCACGGCGAGGGCGACCAGTGGGGCGACCCGTGATCTGGTCCAATCCATCGAGGGTGATGGTGATCGCGCTTGCTGGGCTCGTGGTGCAGGGATGTGCCGCTTTCTCAGGTGTCGAGCCGACCGACCTGACGCCGATTCTGGTCGGAAAGACACGGACGGACGTGGAGGCGGTCCTGGGAGCGCCCGTCGATCGCAATGTCAACGGCTGCGGCGAGGTCGACACTTACGGATACGATCGCGGCCGTCCGCCGCCGGAAGGTCTTTTCGCCCTGGCCATGGTTCATCCCGCCGCCCCGCTGGTCGTCGGTTTGATCGCCCATCCGTTTCTGGTCTATGGACAGAAGGGCGAAATCGACATTGTCTACGATCCGGACGACACCGTTATCAAATATGGGCCACGCGACCTGAGGGAGTGGGAGGCGCTGTTCTCCAACAACCACCTGTGGGTCGACCAGACCACCACACAGGACGTCGCCCTACGCTATTTCGAGATCGGCATGGCCGGTGACGGCAACCAGACATCGATGTGGAGCTGCCTTTGCAATGCCGCCCGGCTGGGCCACGCTCCGTCACAAATCCAATTGGCGCGGATCCAACGACCGGGCCGAGAGCCGAGGGAACGAACTCCGGAGTCGGTCCTGGCTTCGTATGTGCCCGCGGCGACGAATGGTTTTGCTCCCACACCGGGCGGGCAGAACGGGTTCGAGATCGGCGTCACCGTCGAGACGATCGCCGCGGCCGATCGGAAG
>JAUXFS010000468.1 GCA_030622775.1 Rhodospirillales bacterium
GTTGAGTCGTAGCCGTAGCGCAACGCCCGCCGTCGGCATCGCGGCGAAGCTGCGTCTCGCCATGCTGGTCCACGGCGTCGACATCACGAGTTGGCGCACGGCCCTCCAACCCGCGTTCTCCGATCATTCCTTCCACCGCAGCCGAAGTCTTGCCGCATTCTTCAAGCTACGGCCGGTATGGCCCTCGGCAACCGGTCGTGGTAGCGTCATCGGAAATGACAGGGTGCCATTCGGGGAATATCGGCTGAAAGGACCCGTCGCGCGGCTTGGGAGGACACCATCGACAACACGACGCGGTTCCGCGGGCTGATCGAGGCGGAAGAGATCCTGGTGATGCCGGTCGCCCACGACGCGCTGACCGCCCGGATCATCGAGCGCACCGGCTTTCGGGCGGTCGCCTGCGGCGGCTACAGCGCCACCGCGTCGATGCTGGGCGCGCCCGACTCGTCGCAGCTTTCGATGACCGAGATGGCGGACTTCTACGCCCGCATCTGCGAGGCGACGAGCCTGCCGGTGTTCGTCGACGGCGATACCGGTTTCGGCAATTCGACCAACGTGGCGCGGATGGTGCGGCGGTTCGAGCGGGGCGGCGTCGCCGGACTGTTCATCGAGGACCAGGTCTTTCCCAAACGCTGCGGCCACATGACCGGCAAGGAGGTGGTGCCGGCCGGCGACATGGTGGAGAAGCTGAAGGCGGCGCTCGACGCGCGCCACGATCCGGATCTGGTGATCATGGCGCGGACCGACGCCCTCGCCGTTCACGGGCTCGACGACGCCATCGGCCGGGGCCAATTGTATCGCGAGGCCGGCGCCGATCTGATCTTCGTCGAGGCCCCCGCCAACCGCGCGGACATGCGCCGCATCTGCCGCGAGATCGACGCGCCCTGCCTCGCCAACAACCTCGACGGCGGCCGCTCGCCGCTGCTTCCCGCCGACGAGTTGCAGGAGTACGGCTATGCCGCCGTCGCCTTCCCGGTCACCGCCACCTACACCATCGCCAAGGCGGTGAGCGAGGTGATGGCGGTGCTAAAGCGCGAGGGGACGACCGCGTCCCAGGCCCACCGGATGACCGGCTTCGACGAGTTCAACGAACTGGTGGGGCTCGGCGAGATGCGCGCACGTGAAGCCGCATATCAGGACCAGGCGGCGGAACTGCTAGCCAATGCCCGGTCCGGCAACAAACTAAGGACAGAACTCGAATCCGAGAACTGAGAACTGAGGGAGGAGAACGATGAAACGCTTCATTTGTTTGAGTTTGGCGGCGGCGATCATTGCCTGGTCGGGCGCGGCCTGGGCGGAGGCGACGGTGATGCGGGTGAGCCACCAGTTGCCGCCGAAGCACCACATCGCCAAGCTGGTGGAAAGCTGGGCCGCGGACATCGAGGCGCGCTCGGACGGTTCGATCGACGTGCAGGTCTTCCCCGCCAACCAGGCGTTCAAGCCGAAGGAGAATTTCCCGGCGGTGGCCCGCGGCAAGATCGAGGCGGCGCTGTCGGTGAATTTCCAGTGGGGCAAGACGATTCCGGAGATGAACGTCACCCTGAAGCCCTATTCGTTCACCGATCTCGCGCTTCTCGAGAAGTTCTCCGGCTCGCCGGTCGCCGAGTTCCTGCAGCAGAAGCTCGAGGCCAAGGGCGTCCACAATATCGCCTGGCTGTTCACCACCCGGATGTCCGCCTACACATCGAAGGGCATGGCGCTGATCAAGCCGGCCGATTTCAAGGGCGTCAAGATCCGCGGGCTCAACAAGCTGGTCGATTCCGGACTGGTGGCCTTGGGCGCGGCGCCGAGCGCGATGTCCGGAAGCCAGGTCTACCAGGCGTTGCAGACCGGCGTGATCGATGCCGGTCTGACCGATATTTCGGCCGCCTACAGCCGCAAGTACTACGAGGTGCAGGACCACGTCACCGTCAGCCCGCTGTTCAGCGTCTATTTCCACGTCTACGTCAACAAGGACTGGTGGAGCGGCCTGGACGAGGCGCAGCGCAAGGCGATCATGGATGCCAGCGCCAAGGCCGAGGCCGAAGCCCTGGTCATCACCGAGGAGTCCGCCGGCAAGGCGCCGGGGCAGCTCGCGGAGAAGGGCATGAAGGTCCACGTTCACACCGCCGAGGAGATCGCGGCGATGCGGGCGATCATGGATCCGCCGTTCACCAAGGCCTTTCTCGAAGCCTCCGGCGAGAACGGACAGAAGCTGCTCGACATGATCTCGGCGATGTAGCGTCGGCTCGCCGAACCGATGCACGACGATCGAGGAGGCGCGTCCGGCCGCGGGTCGGGCGCGCTTCCCACGCTGTTGGACCGTGGCCTCGGCTTCGTCACCTTCGCCGCCGCGGTGCTAGGCGCTTTGCTGTTGCTGGTGATGACCGCCGTGGTCGGCTACAGCGTCGCGCTCCGTTACCTGTTCAACCGACCGCAGGTGTGGACCGACGAGCTGGTCGGCTACCTGCTGGTGGCGCTGGTGATGGCCGGAGCCGCCGAGGCGCTGCGTCGCGGCGAGCACATCGGCGTCGATCTGGTCACCGAGCGGCTGTCGCTCGGGGGCCGTCGCCTGGCGGAGATTTGGGGGATGGCGGCGGTGGCCCTGGTTTCCGGCTGCCTGGTCGCCGCCGGCTGGGAAGTCGCCGCGTTCTCCCACAGCGTCGGGCTCATCTCGGATGGCTATCTGGAAGTGCCGATGTGGCTGCCGCAAGCGGCGGTGCCGGCCGGCGCCGGCCTGCTCGGCATCGCCGCGCTCAACCGCCTGTTGCGGCTGCTGGTCGGACTGGAAGGGCCGGAAGGCTAACCGCTCGTGGAAATCCTGTTGATCCTCACCGGGCTGGTCGTCCTGCTGCTGACCGGGCTACCGATATTCGCCGGCCTGAGCCTCGCCGCGATCGCCATCCTCTATTTCACCCAGGGCGAGATCGGCAGCCTCGGCGACGTGGTCTTCGGCA
>JAUXFS010000483.1 GCA_030622775.1 Rhodospirillales bacterium
CCAGGAAGGTGCGGCCCGTCGGTCTGCGCGGGGCCGTTCATCCCAAGAATAAACGCCGGGACACCGTTTTGCCAATGGCGGTCGATCGCATATGCATCGTTGGTGCCGGCGCCCCGACTGTGGTAACCGGCTAATACCAATGCTCACTGATAGTGACCCATTGTGACGCCCTGTCGGGTCTTCCGGTTAGGAGTGGGTCGCGAAGTGATGCTGGAGCATCATGAGCGGCTCAGGACGCCGTCCGGAAGACCCGACAGGGCGCCCTGCGGGTCGTGTTTCCAGCCCGCTCGGGGCGTCGCGAACGCTCGACGATGGGTCGGCATCGCCTTCGCATCCGCTCCTGCCGAGCGGGCTGGAAACACGATCACAATGGGTCAGTATCAGTGAGGGTTGGTATAAGGCTCCTTTCCGACACTCGGAGACGCCGTCGCGCCATAGCAGGCCGGGGCGATCCTGTCCAGCGTCGGCTAGACTCCTTGACCGCGGCCGTCCGTACATCGCTATAGTATCAACCTGCGTTGATTCTGCCCCAACGACGTTAGGAAATCCATGTCTTCGGCCCGCCTGCGCCCCGCGGCGCTCGTCACCGTCCTGATCCTCGCCGTGGTTCCGGCGGCGACGATCGACGCCGACACCGGCTTGCCGCTGCCCCGCTTCGTCAGCCTTCGCGCCGACGAGGTCAACATGCGCACCGGCCCGGGCCGGCGCTATCCGGTCGAATGGGTCTACCGGCGCCAGGGCCTGCCGGTGGAGATCATCGCCGAATTCGACACCTGGCGGCGGGTCCGCGACTGGCAGGGCATCGACGGCTGGATGCACTCCAGCATGCTGAGCGGCGAGCGGCACGTGGTGGTCACCAGCGACGCCCGCGTGCTGAGGGAAGAGAGCGACGCCGACAGCCCGCCGGTGGCCCGGGCCGAGGCCAGCGTCATCGGCCGGCTGTTGGAATGCCCCGAAGAAACCCCCTGGTGCCGGGTCGAGATCGGCGGCGTCAGGGGCTGGCTCCGCCGCGGCGAATTCTGGGGCGTCTACGAACACGAAGCGGTCGAATAGCGTCGCCGCCGGCCATCGCCCTTGAACACCAAGCTGGATGGATATCAATCGAAATCGGCGGCGAGGGCGGCCCGGACCGGTTCCGGCAGGGCGGCCATGTGATCGTAGCGGGGGTGGGCGACGCCGAGCACCACCCGGGCGCCGTCGGCGCGGAACGCCTCGATCCGCGGCCGGGTGAACGGAAACCTGAGAAAGTGGATCGCCGAGGTCTTGCCCGCCTCGGAGGTGCGCTCGACATCGCTCTCGGCGACGGCGGCAATGCTGTCACCGCCGACGGTCAGGGTGATCGTGTTCTCGATGCCGCCGAGCTCGCCGAGCACCCGGTCGCGGCGAACCGGGTCGTCGATCTCGATCATCAGGGTGACGACCAGCTCGGAGCCGTCGGGAACCAGCGGGCCGTAGGCCGCGAGCTCGTCGTCGATCTGCGCCTCGCCGCCCTTCTCGATGCGCAGCATCTCGTGGATCTGGTGCCACATTGTCTGGTAGTTCTCGAAATAGAAGGTGGCGTCGGGCCCCACCGAGACCCGCCGGTCGCGCTTCATCGCGGTAACCGCCTTACGCCGCTCGGCGCGCACCATTTCGTAGTCGTCGAGCGACAGAATGTCGTCGCGGGTGATCCGTCGCTTGCTCACGGCTGCGTTCCTCCCTATCGCGCTCGCACGCCGTAGGCGCGGGCGATCAGTTCGATGGGGTGCTGGACCGACTCCACCGGGGCCGTCCCGCCGTCGAGGCGCTCCATCCCCTGGACCACGTGATCGCGGGCCAACGGACATTCGGAAACGACGAAGGCGGACTTGTTCTCCGCCGCCTGACGGGCGACCGGCCGGCCCACTTTCAGCGCCACCTCGAAGTTGTCCTTCATGATCCCCCACGAGCCGCCATGGCCCGAGCAGCGCTCGATGACCTTGACATCGGTGTCGGGCAGGAGCTTGAGCATCTCGGTCGCCTTCTGCCCCATGTTCTGGGCGCGGGCGTGACAGGCGATGTGGATGGTGACGTCGCCGCCGAGGGGCGCGAGGCCGTCGGCCAGGCCTTCCTTGCGGGCGATGTCGACCACGTACTCGGCGACATCGAACGTCGCCTGGCTCAGCGCCTTGACGTTGTCGTCCTCCGGCTCGATCAACGGCCATTCGAACTTCAGCATCAGGCTGCACGACGGCACCAGCGAGACGATATCGTAGCCCTTGTCGACCCACGGCATCAGCTCGGCGGCGATTTTGCGTGCGCTGGCGGCGACCCGGGCGAGATCGCCGTGCTCCATCTGCGGCATGCCGCAACAGGAGGGGTAGACGACCTCGGTCTCGATGCCGTTACGGGCGAGCACGCGGCGCGCCGCGATCCCGATGTCGGGATTGTTGTAGTTGATGAAGCAGGTGGCGTAGAGCACCGCCTTGCGGCCGAAGGCGGGCGCCGACCGGTTGACCTCGGGCGTCTCCTTGCGGGCGCGCTGCGCGAAGGTCTTGCCGTGGTACGGCGGAAGGTGGGCGTCGCGATGA
This sequence comes from Rhodospirillales bacterium, assembly GCA_030622775.1. Classification (GTDB taxonomy): domain Bacteria; phylum Pseudomonadota; class Alphaproteobacteria; order Rhodospirillales; family Defluviicoccaceae; genus JAUXFS01. The sequence continues at coordinate 2,550 of JAUXFS010000483.1, forward strand.
ACCCCGGCGACCGATTCCAGCACCGGCCGGGTCAGCGTGTTGCCGCATTTGGTCGCCCAGTTGGCGAGGGACGCCACCGGCGCCGCCAATTTGCCGTTGCGATCGGTCTCGGTGAGCTGGCGCGCGGTGAAGGGCACCTTGCCCTGCTTTTTCTCGATCGCCCGGTAGCGCACCATCAGATGCGGAAAATCTAGGTCGAACTCGTGCGGCGGCACATAGGGACACTTGGTCAAGAAACACATGTCGCAAAGGGTGCAGGCGTCGACGACCGGCTTGAAGTCGGCGCTGTCGGCCGAGTC
>JAUXFS010000526.1 GCA_030622775.1 Rhodospirillales bacterium
CCGACTTGCGCGGACGCCGCGGCGGAAGCGCCTTCGCCGCGGCGGCGGTCAACGCCCTTGGCGGGGACCACGGATGACCCCCTGGCTCACCATCATCGGCGTTGGCGACGACGGCCTCGGCGGCCTGAGCCCGGCCGCCCGCGCCCTGATCGACACCGCCGAACTCCTGGTCGGCGGCGACCGTCATCAGGCGATGGTCGCCGCGACCACCGCCGAGCGCCTGACCTGGGCCGCTGGCTTCAAGACGGCGCTGGACCAAATCGCCCAGTGGCGCGGCCGTCGGGTGGTCGTGCTGGCGACCGGCGATCCGATGTACTACGGCGCCGGCGCCAACCTGACCCGGCGGTTCGATCCGGCCGAGATCACCGTGCTGCCGTATCCCGGGGCCTTCAGCTTTGCCGCCGCGCGGATGGTCTGGTCGCTGGCCGATGTGGAAACCCTGACCGTGCATGGGCGGGCGCTCGCCAACCTCAACCTCGCCATCGCCCCCGATGTGCGAATGCTGGTGCTGAGCTGGAACGGCGATACGCCGGCGGAGGCGGCGGCGCTGTTGACCGAGCGCGGGTTCGGGCCGAGCGCCATCACCGTGTTCGAGCACCTGGGCGGTGCGAAGGAACGGCGCGTCGACGGCATCGCCGAAACCTGGGACCATCCCCGCTGCGCCGACCTCAACACCCTCGCCATCGAATGTCGCGCCGGGCCCGACGCCCAAGTTCTGCCGCGGGTGCCCGGCCTGCCGGACGACGCGTACGAGAGCGACGGCCAGTTGACCAAGCGAGAGGTGCGGACGGTGACGGTGGCCGCGTTGGCGCCGTTGCCGGGCCAAGTGCTGTGGGATGTCGGCGCCGGGTCGGGATCGGTGGCGATCGAATGGCTGCGCTCGGTTCCCAGCTATCGCGCCGGCGGCGGTGGCCAGGCTTCCGCCGTCGCCATCGAGCGTGACGCCGGGCGCTGCGCCACTATCGCCCGCAACGCCGCGGCCTTGGGTGTGCCCCAGGTCGCGGTTGTGCACGGGGAAGCCCCGGACGCGCTCTCCAAACTGAGCCCGCGCCCCGACACCGTATTCCTCGGCGGCGGCGTCGCCAAGCCCGGCCTGCTCGAAGCGTGCTGGCGGGCCCTCGGTCCGGGTGGTCGTCTCGTCGCCAACGCCGTCACCATCGAGGGCGAGGCGCGGCTCGTCGATTTCCGCACCCACCGGGGCGGCGACCTCCGCCGCATCGCCATCTCCCGCGCCGAGCCGATCGGTCGTCTCAGCGGTTTCAAGCCACTGATGCAAGTGACGCAGTATGTGGGGATCAAGCGATAATGATGTACGAGCGCTCTTGGACCACGGGAACCTGCGGTCTGGTCGTATCCGCCCCGTCGTCATGGCCGGGCTTGTCCCGGCCATCTACGCGACAGGGCCGCGAAATGCATGGAAGCGTCGATCCGCACGACGGCTACGTGGATGCCCGCAACACGTGCGGGCATGACGATCTAACGGTCGGCTCCTCGTCCATACCGACCGGTTTCATTCAAAAGCTGAAAGCTGACCGTTGATGGCTGACCGCTCCTCGCAAGGCATCCTCTACGGCCTCGGCATCGGCCCCGGCGATCCGGGGCTGGTGACGGTCAAGGCGCGCGACATTCTCCAGACCGTGCCGGTGATCGCCTATCCGGCGCCGGAAGGAGGCGACAGCCTGGTGCGCGCCATTGCCGCGCCGCACATCCCCGAGGGACGGACCGAGATCGTCATCCGCACCCCGATGATCGCCGACAGCTTTCCCGCCGGCGAGGTTTACGACCGCTACGGGGCGGAGATCGCCGGGCATCTGGAGGACGGGCGCGACGTGGCGGTGCTGTGCGAGGGCGATCCGTTTCTCTACGGCTCGTTCATGTACATCTTCGAGCGGATCGCCGGTCGTCATCGGGCGGTGGTCGTTCCGGGCGTCTCGTCGCTGGGCGCGGTGGCCGCCGTCGCCGGCATTCCGCTGGCGTCCCGCAACGAGGTTCTGACCGTGTTGCCGGGACCGCTCTCCGAGGACGAGTTGGAAGCCCGGCTAGCCGCCACCGATGCCGCCGCGATCATCAAGGTCGGCCGCCACCTGCCGAAGATCCGCCGGGTGCTGCGCCGCCTCGGGCTCGAGCACGACGCCCGCTACGTGGAGCGGGCGACGATGAAGGAGCAGAAGGTGCTGCCCCTCGATGCCGCACCGGAAGACGGTGCCCCGTACTTCTCCATGATCCTGGTCAAGGGCCTCGGCCGGAGCGCGGCAAGGAGCGTCGGTGCGACCGAACACTTGCCGGCGGGTGCGGCGCTGGTGGCGTTGAGCCCCGGCGGTCTCGACCTCGCCCGCCGGCTGGCTTCGATCCTGCCGCAAAGCCGGGTTCACGGGCTGGCGACGCGCGCCGAAGGCGCCGACGTCCCGTTCGCCGACACCGTCGCCCATCTCCGGGCACTGTTCACCGCGGGCACCCCCGTGGTCGGCTTATGCGCCGCCGGCATTCTCGTCCGCGCGTTGGCACCGCTGCTTGCGGAGAAGACCAAGGAGCCGCCGGTGGTTGCCGTCGCCGAGGACGGCAGCGCCGTGGTGCCGCTGTTGGGCGGCCATCGCGGCGCCAATCGGCTGGCCCGGGCGATCGCTACCG
>JAUXFS010000315.1 GCA_030622775.1 Rhodospirillales bacterium
CCCTCCGGGTCGTGGTTCCGGCTTCCTCGGGGTGTCGGAACCGCTTGACGATGCGCTAGCATCGCCTGCGCGATCCCTCCTGCCGAGGAAGCCGGAAACACGATCACAATGGGTCAATATCAATGCTCGTTGGTATTGCGAACGGATACGTGCTGTCCCCCATTGTGGGGATCGAGCCCCACCGCCGCAACGGCATTCGGCGCAGGGGTGTTTTCGACCGTCCGGGCGGCGTCCTCGCGCCGCCTCGCGGAACCGGCCGTCGCGGCGACGGCCCCCGGCCTCAATAGTCTGTTCAGTAAGTTTTCAGCTCGACCTCGTACCAGAGAGAGCGGTTCTGCCTCCCGATCTCGAGGGTGTCGTTGCCGAGCCGGATTCTTGTTTTAGGACGCCGACCGTTCGCCTTGAGAGCCCACGCCCGATACGTCCCCGGCTGGTTGGGCAGAGTGATCGTCCCCTTGACCCGCTCGGACCGCACCGGCGTTGTCCCCTCCTCCTCGACGTCCCAACGCAGAGAACGTTTGATCATGTAATTCTGCAGGACTTGATTGGTGTTCTCCGCTTGGCTCACGGTGGTAATCAACATGTGCCTCGACCGGCGAATGGGACGCTCGTCCAGACTGGTCACCAGGACCACGGCGAACGGGTTCTCCACTTCGACGACCACGTCTCCGAGATCCAATGTCTTTCCGCCGATGAACCCGATGGCCCCTTGGGTCATTTTGGTTTTAATCGACACGATTCCTTGTTCCCAATCGTGTTGCAATTGATCGTACGGGTCGGCGGCCGATGTCTCGTCTGGGTCAATGACCGAATCACCGAGGTTCAGGAGCACGTCTCCGGCGGTGTTTCCGGGGTCCGGCACCCCCCAAAGGCCTTCCAACCAGATCATCAGGCGGTACTTCGCCATCGCTGTTTTGACTGCAATTCCGTAAGCGTCCCAGCCTAGCGGCATCTCGTAGGGATCCGGGATGCGGACGATGCCGCGGATCGGACTGGGCTCCACGTGGCCTTGGTGGAACATCGTCGCCAGCGCCGGGAACATGGCATAGCGAACCGGATCATTCGCCCATTTGAAGGAGTCGTCCAATTTCGTCGGCGGGACATGGCTGTTGACGAAATTGTGGAAGGCGATGCCGCTCCAACCCTGCACGAGGGCTGTCGCGGTCAGCCAAGGCGCGATTTCCGCCCGGTATCGGTTGGGCCAGATGGCAGTCCCTTCGGAGAGGACGAACGGACGGCCCGGAACCTGCATCGATCCCGGTCGAGGCAACGCGGTTCCTCCTTTGTGATTCTTGTCGAACGGACTGGCTTGCACCATCGCCTTGTTGAAGATGGTACCACTCTCTAGGGCGGGATGGTCCCAGGAGACGTGAGAGTCGGTGAAATCCATCCGCGCGTTGGATACCAGCGCGGGCGCTCCGAGATTGTGGTTGGTGCCCGCGATGGGGATCATAACCCCCACCTCGTTGCGCAAGTAATCTACCATGTCCCGGTAGTAGGCGGTGGTGATATCGGCGATGAACCGCTTGTATTCCGGTCCGGTTTTGGGGACGCCGACCGGTAGTCCCTCACCGCTCAACCAGTCCCGCCACATCTGCTCGAAGGCCGTGGCGTAGGGTTCGACCGTGATTTTGTCGCGGACCAGATTGCTTTCGTTAATGATCTCGGTGAGCACGAACGCCGGATCGTCCTTGTAGGCGAGCTTTGTGTAGGGATTGACGTGGGTAAGCAGCTTCCTGGCGTACTCCTTCTGCAACGCGATCATCGTCGGATCGAACAGCGCATAACCCTTCCAACCCTGCGCCGTCTGATTGATCTGTTGCCAGTTCTCGATGCCGTCTCCGGCCCGAGCCCGCCGCGAGACGAGGAGGTCGATGTAGGCGTAAATCCCGCGTTTCTTCAGCTGATTGAAGAAGTAGTCGAAGAGGCGGAGGTTGTCGGCGTTGAGTTCCCTTGAGCTCCCCTGCGCGTAGTCGATGATCTGGCGCTTGTTACCAGGCGAATCCATGTGGTGAAACCGAACCAGATTGAAGCCGTGGCGCGCCAGTTTTTTTGCGATCTTGGTCGCATTCTTCTTGTCGGGGCAGCAAGCGGAGAATGATAGGTTGGTTCCGAAGAACCGTACGGGTACGCCCGGACGGTCGGCGAACTCGAAGCGATCTCCGACGACCCTCAGCTTGCCGTGCTTGCCGGCCGGAGGATCCAGAAGGTGGGACGCGTCGAGGGCGCTGTCCGCCCTGTTCGGTTTGTTGGCGGGTTGTTTGAGTTTGAGCCACCCGGAAGTGTCGGTGATGACCTGCTCGGGCTCGAACAGCACGCGAAGCCCCGGGGTCACCGAAACCGTCAGGTTGGCCGGGAATTCAGCACCGTCCGATATGGTTCCGCGCCCATGCAGGACGAAATTGACTTCGTAATCCTTCCCGCCCCAAAAACGATTGTCCTGTACCTGCAGAGTGACCGCCGTGTTCGAGGCGACGGTGAGGGTCCCCGCGCCTGCCGGCAGATCGATCGAGAAACCGGTGGCGAGGGAACTCGTCAAAAAACCGACGACAGGGTCGTCGGGCAGCACGATTGGCGCCGGCTGTCCCTCGATGTACAGGTTCCCGCCCCGGAAGTCCGACGCGCTCAGCCGAACCGATATCTGAAAACGGGCGAGTTCTGTCGCGCCGTCCGGCGCGAGGAAGCTTGTGCGATACGAAAGGTCGGCCGATTGACCGTTCCGTACGGCGACCGTTTGCCGATAGCTCACCTCGTCGCCGTCGCCCTCGGGAACGGGAAACATGCCGGAATATTCGCGGCTGCTCGCCGAACCGGCCGGCGGGTCGTAGGAGGCATTCGTCAACTGCGAGGCGTAACCGCTGGGTGCGCCGAGAATGCTCAGGAAAATCGAGGACTGCGTTTGGTTCTCCACCAGCACCGAGACCACCCCGGAATCGTCAACCGAAAGTCTCGGAACGTCGGCAACCGCACGGATGGGAAGCGTCAACAGTAAGGCGAGTGCCGCGAGCCCCAGTTTGCTCGTTGGTGCCCCGGGCCGGGTACGGTCGTTGGCATCGACACGCCGGCGACGACAGGTGCGGTCGGTGGGAAGTGGTGGGGCGGCGTTCGGACATTCCCAACCCCCGATGCGATCGGCGGCGCCGGCAGGATCATGGTCGGTCGCGTTGGTGCTCATCGGTTCCCTCCCCGTTCAGCGTTGTTGATCCGGCTGTTTCCAGACATGGCGGTTCTCTCGCGTTGCCGATGACTGACGCCGGCCGCCTGGAAGAAAAGACAATGAAACCGCCGCTCCCCGCTTTTCGACTGCGTCCCTTCAACCTTCGGGACGTCATTGGTCGTTGCGGAAATTATGCACGCATCAAGGGATGTTGGGCAAGGCTATTTATTTTCAGTCGCATTCTAGCGATGAGCGGGTGAATCGTCTCCGGACGGACTCTTAGTGCAGCGACTCTTTCAGAAGCTACAGGTCTATCCTTTGATCGTCATGGCCGGACTTGTTCCGGCCATCCATGCGGCGGGATCGGCAAGCCAACGGAAGCTTCACTGCAAGCGGCTGCCACGTGGATGCCCGCAACAAGTGCGGGCATGACGAAGTAGTGGACCAAGTGAACCATCCGTTTGCGTCGTTGCACTAGCCGGGTGGAAAAGCGTGTCTCGGTGCGGGGGCTCGCGGTGGAGGACGACGGCGCGGCGGCGCCCGAGAGAACGACGCCGGGCGGACGTAAAATGACGACTTTTGACGAGTATCGTTGCCGGGGCGCAACCGTTTCCGGGGGTAGGTTTTGTTTGGATTCAAGAACTTGCAGGCCGGTGCGACAACGGAATGAAGGGTTATTGAAAAGCGTGTTGTATCAACGCGTTAAGGTCGGTTTTGACGAGTTTTAACG
>JAUXFS010000105.1 GCA_030622775.1 Rhodospirillales bacterium
CCACCGCATCTACGTCGACTCGGTCGGCGTGCACGAGGGCGAGGTCGATCCGTTCGCGGTCCAGGTGATGGACGAGATCGGCATCGAAATCGGCCGCCACCGGCCGAAGACCTTCGACGACCTGGAGGACGAGTCCTACGACATAGTGATCTCGCTGTCGCCGGAGGCCCAGCATCGGGCGGTGGAGATGACCCGGGTGATGGCCTGCGACGTGGTGTTCTGGAACACCTTCGACCCGACCATCGTCGAGGCCAGCCGCGATACCCGGCTCGCCGCCTACCGCCAAGTCCGCGACCAACTGATGACCCGTATCAAGACCCACTTCCCCGGCGAAACCATGGCCGATCTGTGAGCGCCCGGTGGGATGGCGGGCGCCATCGCGTCAATGCGGTTCTTCGGTCGCGGGGATGACGCCGAAAACGGCCGTCCGGCCACGATAGGTCACGCGCAGCCGGGTCGGGAGGGTTCCCAAATCACGGAAGCCGAAGACCGCATTGGCCGACATACCCAGGCTTCCGCCCGCCTCCACAAGCGGGCCGGTCGGATGATCGAGCACCGGAAGATCCGCGCCGTCCTCGGTGAGCAGTTGCGCCTCGATTTCGCCGCCCTGGATCAACTCCTGATCGGGCGGGCGACTGATGACGATCTTTACCTCCCACCGCGTCGCGTCGCGATCGAGACCAAGCTCCGCCGACACCGAGTCGTCGCCGAGCGGTAGGGAGGACGGCCGAGTAACGAAGGCTTGCAATCCGTTCATGATGGCCAGGCTCGTAACAAGACAAGCGCTCCCGCCGATCAAGGCAGGGTCGCGCTTCCGACCACGCTCCACATTGAAGCGACGAGGACCCGATTGCCATGGTCGGTATCGATCAATGCACCGATGAAGTCCAGGTTGACGCTGACCGTAGCGCCCGATGCGCCGCCGATTCCCGGACGGTCGGACCCGACGAACCTGCAGCCGGTCGCCTGGTCGGGATTGGTGAACCGGCTGTTGCTAAAGGGGATCGAGCGGTAGCCGTACTTGTACGTGGTCCCACCGGACACGGCGCAGTCTTCCTGATACGTCGTCGGGTGCAGGTTGGTTCCGCAGAGACGATGGGTCACATTGGAGCCATTGCTGGTGAAGCGACCTCGAACATACTGCCGATACTCGCCTCCGGAGCAATTGCAGGGAACGCTGGGGGAAAACTCCCCGATCATGCTGAACGACGCGCTCAGCCGGCCTCCGCTCACCGTTGCCGCCAGGGTGCCCGAGGGAATACTGGTGAACGATCCGGTCACGGAACAACTCGAGCTGGCGGCTCCCCCTCCTCCGCCGTTCAATGTCGTCGTGCTTCCGTTTTCCAAGCGGTTGACCGCGATCGTCTCGGTTCCCTCTTCTGTTTCCATCAGCGATTGGGTTGTCCCGGACGAACCCGACGTCGCAAGGCTTCGCAGCAGGGAGGCGCTAGACATCTGCAGCGGCTCTTCCTCTTCGCACTCGGGGCACATCGTCCGGGGGCTCCCCGCTCCGGCCTGTCCGACAACGCCGGGTTCCGGCATTCCCACGACTTGTTCGGCGACGCGATCGGCTTCCTGCTCGTAGCGGTCACCCGGCTGCCCGATGGTAAGCTTGGCGCGAACGTTTCCGGTCTGCTGAACCACGTGGGTCAGCTCGTGCGCCAGTAGCTTCTTGCCCGAGGGGCTGCCCGGCTGGTATTCGCCTTGGCGAAAGAAGATATCCTTCCCGGTGGTGAAGGCGCGGGCGTCGAGAGACTTGTTCAACCGGTCTGCCCGATCGTCGGTGTGGACCCGCACGCCGGAGAAGTCGGAGCCGAAAGCGCTGTCCATGCGGCGCCGGATGGTGCTGCCCAGGGCTTGGCCGCTGCCGCGCGCGCCCTCGATTGCCCCTTCGATCTCGGGGCTGTCCACCGTTTCGCCCTCGCTGCCGAGCGAGCGCGACAGCAGACGCTGGACATGGCGGTTGCCGTGGGAGCGCTGCAACTGCAGGAGGGTACGTTGCACCCGATAAGGTGATCGCGAGATGGCCAGACCCAGCAACGCGCCGGTGCGGCCCGGTGATACGCCCGGCCCGGCGGACAGCGTTCGTAGAAGTGGGTCGAACTTGTTCGTTTTGCTCTCGGCCGCTTGCGATTCCGGTTCCCGCGTCTCGGAAGCTGGCTTTGAACGGGCAAAATCCGAACTGGCGGCACGCCCTTGGTCGCGATCGTACATGATGCACCTCCCAACCCCTATCCGGGGTATTAGCTTACCACAACCCGACGACCGAAATCACTATGTCTGATCGCAACTTCCGCTATTTATGAGGCGGCCCGGGCGCCATCGCCGACGAGGGTGAAGGGGAGCGTGCGTATCGATGGAACCGTCGCCGACTTTCGGCCCCACCGTTACCCGGCGCTATTGCATCTCGCTGATCAGGGCCAGCGCCTGTTCGTTGCAACCGAGATCGGCCATCCAGGCCGCGAGATGGGCGTTGGTGGGGAGTTTGGCGGGGACCAAGTAAACGACCAGCTTGGTCCCGCTGATTCGCGACGACAGCCGGACCAGGTATTCGCCGCCGTTCTCGAGCGGGAGAGCCTTCGGCCAGATCAGGCTGTTGGTGCCCGCCGGCCAATCGACCGACACCTTTTCGCCCCACGGCTGTCTTCGGATTGTCAGGGTTTCGGCCGCCACCCCGCTCGGTCGCCAAAGAACCGCCTGTGTCCGGTCGGTGACGCAGTGGACGCCCGACCGGATGATGTCGATGCTCCAGGCGTCCGGCCGACCGACCGGCCTTTCGCCGCGCATCATCCCGAACTCACGGGTCTGCGGCGGTTTCCCGCTCATCAGCCGCGACAGCGAGCGGATCAGGGCGCTTTCTCCCGGCGCCGACTCCTCACCTGCGAAGGGAACGCCGGAGAACGGTCCCTCTAGGGATTTCACCAAGCCGTTAACGGTGACCACGGTGACGGCGGTCCCGGGAGCAAGCTCCAGCGGCTTCGAGCCATCGAGAATCTGTCCCGGCGTCAGACCGGGAGCGTTGGAGTCGATGACCACCAACTCGCCGGCGTTGGCGGCCGCGGCGGCCAACAGAACCGCGAGCATTGCGAAAACGACGCCTGAATAACGCATGGCCGCTTCCCCACCAGACCAACACGCACCCGCGGCACGCCCGCCGAAAGGGCATGCCCTATCCTCTCTCTGAAAGACTATCAGAATATCCCATATCGGCGCCATGTTTTGTGAACGGGTTCACACTCTTCGGGTTTCCGCCTCGGGCTCTTACAGCAGCCCCAGGGCCTTGAACGAACTGGCGGTTCCCTTACCGACGATCACGTGGTCGTAGACGGCGATGCCCAGCTTGTCGGCGGCGTCGCGGACTTCGTGGGTCATCTCGATGTCGGCGCGCGACGGCGTCGGGTCGCCGGACGGGTGGTTGTGGACCAGGATCAGCGCGGAGGCGCCCAACTCGAGGGCGCGCTTGATCACCTCGCGGGGATAGACGGGGGTATGGTCGACGGTTCCGCGCTGCTGGATCTCGTCGGCGATCAGCATGTTCTTGCGGTTGAGGTAGAGGATGCGGAACCGCTCGGTCTGCTCGTCGGCCATGCTGACGCGGCAATAGTCGATCAGCTTGGTCCACGACGAAATCACCGGTCTATCGGCGATCTCCGCCCGGAGCACCCGTCGCGCCGCCTCGCGCACCGCCTTGAAGTGGGCGACGGTCCGTTCGTTGATCCGGGTATATCGGGTCAGCTGCTTCTCGTCGGCCGCGAGGACCCCACCGAAGCTCCTGAAATCGCGCAGCAGCTGCTTGGCCAGGGGCTTCACGTCGACCCGTTCGATCGAGTGGAACAGCAACAACTCCAACAGCTCGTAGTCGTCAAAGGATTCCGGATCGGATTTCAGGAACCGCCGTCTCAGCCGCTGGCGGTGGCTCTTGTAATGGGGTTCCTCGTCGCCCTGAGCGTCGTCCGAGCCGTGCTCGAACAAATCTCCGGCGGTCGTCTTCCGCCGGCCCATCAAGCGCCGTCGGGAGGCCGATCCAGGCCCGCCGGCGAGTTGGTGAACACCTCGTAACCGTCGGCGGTGACGCCGATCGAATGCTCGAACTGGGCCGACAGCGACCGGTCCTTGGTGACCGCGGTCCAGCCGTCGCCGAGCACCTTCACCTCCCATCGTCCCGAGTTGATCATCGGCTCGATGGTGAAGAACATCCCCTCGCGCAAGGTCGGTCCCTCGCCCGGCCTGCCGAAATGCGGGACATTGGGCGCGTCGTGGAACACCCTGCCGAGCCCGTGGCCGCAGAAATCGCGGACCACCGAGAAGCGCTTGTCCTCGACGTAGGTCTGGATAGCGTGGCCGATGTCGCCGACGGTGGCGCCTGGCCTGACCACGTCGATTCCTTTCCACATCGCCTTGAAGGTGATGTCGATCAGCCGCTGCGCCTTGATCCCGGCCTTGCCCAGGCAGAACATCCGGCTGGTGTCGCCGTGCCAGCCGTCGACGATGGGGGTGACGTCGATGTTGACGATGTCGCCGTCCTGCAGTCGCTTGTCTCCGGGAATCCCATGGCAGACCACGTGGTTCACCGAGGTGCAGATCGACTTGGGAAAGCCGCGGTAATTGAGCGGCGCCGAAATGGCGCCATGGTCGCGGATGAAGGTTTCGCAAAGGCGATCGAGTTCGTCGGTGCGAACCCCGGGCTCAACATGGGGCGTGATGAAGTCGAGCGTCTCGGCGGCGAGACGCCCCGCCTTGCGCATGCTCTCGAAATCCTCGGCGTTATGGATCTTGATGCCAGGGCTCTCGGCATAGGGGGGGTTGCGACGCATATCGTTCATCTCTCAATAGTGCCAAGTGTTCAAACGCAAATCATCGGTTGGTTCGGTCGTCGACGGAGATCCGGATCGCCCGCGAAATGCGGATGTCCCGGGAAGAAACGCGGCACTGGTAGCACAACGCCTCGACACCGGCGGCCGTCGCCTGCCTGAAGGCTTCGGCGTAGGCCGGATCGATATCGTCGGCAAGGGTGAACCAATCGGCGTCATCCCGTTGGACAAGATACATCATAACCGCTCGATGCCCCTCGCGGACCATATCGGACAGTTCCGCCAAGTGCTTGGCGCCCCGAGCCGTCACCGCGTCGGGAAACTCGACCGGACGATCCGGTCCGCTTTCCCGCTTGAGGGTCACGTTCTTGACCTCGACAAAACATCTGGGTTGTCCCGACGCTTCCAGCAACAGGTCTATTCGCGAGTTTCGCCCATATTTTACCTCGCGACGGGCGGATGTGTACCCGCTAAGTTCGGGGATCTCGTTGGCGGCGACAGCCTCGGCGACGATGGTGTTGGGGTGGCCGGTGTTGATTCCGACCAGCGTTTCGCCGACGCGGATCAATTCCCAGGTGTATTTCAGCTTGCGGTCGGGATTGGGGGCCGGCGACACCCAGACCTCCGAGCCCGGCGCATCGACGCTGAGCATCGACCCCGAATTGGCGCAATGGGCGGTGACGGTCTCGCCGGTCTCGAGGCCGACGTCGGCGAGAAACCGCTTGTAACGGCGAAGCAGGGTGCCCCGGACCAGGGGATCGGGAAATTTCATGTGGCACACTTAGCACGATTCGAGGGGCGCCACATGCCTTGCGCGCGGGGCCGGCGAATCATCGCCCTTCTTGGGGGTTGCAAGCGCACCTTCGAGCGGGCATGGTCCAATCCGACGAAGGGGCGCGGGAACCAGATCATTCGGAAGGATCGGATTTGTTCCTGCAAAGCAGAGAGCCACCCTCTCGGATCATTTCCCGTTCAAAGTTGTTTCAGGAGGTTGGCCTTTGTCCAACAAAACTGCGCTACGTTCGGGCAACGGCAACCGGACAACGACGCCTCCGGCCGCCCGGAAATCACCCCTCCTATTGCAGCGGCTGAGTTGGTTGTTGATGGCGATTTTCCTGTGGCTGGTCTGGCGCTTGGCCTCGTTGGTGCCGGTCGATCGGGTGTCCGCCTTCGGTTGCAGGATAGCGAGGATCTTCGGTCCGTTTCTGCCCAAGCACCAGAAAATCGCAGACAACCTGGCGATAGCGTTTCCCGAAAAAAGCAATGAAGAGATCGAAGCGTTGACGAGGGACAGCTGGGGGAGTTTCGGCAAGGTCTTTGCCGAATATCCTCATCTCGACACCATCATTGTCCGCGAGGCGTCCGAACGGCTCGAAATCGTGGTCAAAGGCGATATCCAGTCCATTCGCGACGGGTCGAAGCCCGCCGTCTTCGTCGAGCCCCATTTGGCGAACTGGGAACTGGCGGCCTCCGTTGCGCGAATACTCGGTATTCCGTTGATGGTCATTTACAATCCGGAGGCGAACCCCTGGGTCACGGAGATGCTGCAACGCAGACGCAGCGCTCTCGGGTGCAATTTCGTGGCCAATACCGAGGGCCTGCGCCCCCTCGTCCGTGAACTCTCACACGGTCGATCCATCGGATTTTTGATCGACAGGAGGGTCGATTCGGGTGAGCTCGTGCCCTTTTTCGGGGTGAAGACGTCGATGACCGTCGGCCCGGCACGATTGGCGCTCAAATTCGGCTGCCCGCTGATACCGGTCCGTATCGAGAGGTCACGGGGCGCCCGTTTCACCGTAAC
>JAUXFS010000541.1 GCA_030622775.1 Rhodospirillales bacterium
ATTTGCAATTGATAATGACAAACGAATTTTCACCGAGAATCAAGACGTAACGAGATTTTCTTGCCGCCAATGTCGGATCTTTCGATTCCGTTCCGACGCTCGGGCGTGAATTCCAACGGTTCTCCGCTCATCGAATTTTGCGGCTCAAGCGTTCCATGTCTGTCATCCTGATTATGCCGTACCGCGGAACGGAAGGACTCATCCGATGTCGGAACAGGGCTTGCCCACGTCTGCCGAGGTGGTGGTGATCGGCGGCGGGATCATGGGGTGCAGCACCCTCTATCACCTGGCGAAACTGGGGATGCGGAACGGCGTCCTGTTGGAACGCAAGCAGCTTACCTGCGGCACCACTTGGCACTCGGCGGCGCAGGTCCGGCAGCTCCGGTCGAGCCGGAACCTGACCCGGCTGATCAAATACAGCACCGACCTGTATGCCTCGCTCGAGCAGGAGACCGGACAATCGACCGGGTGGCTTCGAACCGGCAGTCTCAGCATCGCGACCAACCCCGATCGAATGACCCATATCCTGCGGCAGGCGGCGCTGGCCGACGCGTTCGGTGTCGAGACCCACGTCATCGGCCCTCGGAAAGCCGCCGAGATGTGGCCGATGATGCGCGCCGACGACGTCCTCGGCGCCGTCTATTCGCCCGACGACGGACGGGTCAATCCAAGCGATCTCTGTCTGGCCCTGGTCAAGGGGGCGAAGGCGAACGGTGGCCGGATTTGCGAGGATACGGAGGTCGTCGGTTTCGACATTGGCGACGGGCGTATCCGCGGCGTCAGAACCAACCGCGGAGAAATCGCCTGCGATACGGTGGTCAACTGCGCCGGATTATGGGGGCGGCGGATCGGAGCGATGGCCGGCGTCGCGGTGCCCCTCTACGCCTGCGAGCACTTCTATCTTCTGACCAAGCCGATCGAAGGGGTGGGAGCCCACCTGCCGACGCTGAGCGATCACGACGGCCATCTCTACATCCGCGACGAGGTCGGCGGCCTTCTCGTCGGGTGCTTCGAGCCCAAGGCAAAGCCGTTGGCGTTGAGCGACCTGCCGAAGGATTTCGCGTTCGATCTTCTGAACGAGGACTGGGACCACTTCGAGCCGATGATGCTCAACGCCTTGCATCGGATCCCGGCGCTCGAGACGGCGGAGGCTCGGATGCTGCTCAACGGACCCGAGAGCTTCACGCCCGACGGCTCGTTCCTCCTCGGCGAAGCCCCGGAGGTCAGAGGCTTCTTCGTCGGCTGCGGCATGAACTCGGTCGGCATCGCCACCGGCGGCGGCGCCGGTCGGGCGATCGCCGAATGGATCGTTCACGGGCAGCCGACCATGGACCTGTGGCCGGTCGACATTCGCCGCTTTGCCCGCGTCCATGCCAACCAGCGGGTGCTGCGCCAACGCGTTCCCGAGGAACTGGGCTTGCATTACGCCATCGGCTTCCCGGGTCGAGAGCCCGAGACCGCCCGAGGTCTGCGCCGTAGTCCCGTCCATGATCGGTTGGCGGCCAAGGGTGCGCAGTTCGGCCCCCGGATGGGTTGGGAACGGGCAAACTGGTTCGCGCGGGAGGGCGATCCGGTGCCTCCTCCGTTGCGCTTCGGCAAACCGGCCTGGTTCGACGCAGTCGCCCGCGAATGCAAGGCCGCGAGGGAGGGGGTGGTCGTTTTCGATCAAACCTCCTTCGGCAAGCTGCTGGTTCAGGGGCCGGATGCCGAGACGTTTCTGCAGCGGTTGTGCGCCAACGACGTCGCCGTCGACCCCGGCCGGGTGGTGTACACTGGACTGCTCAACGAACGCGGCGGATACGAGAGCGACCTCACCGTCTTCCGCCTCGACGGGCGCCGCTACATGCTGGTGACCGGCACCGCCCAGCCGGTCCGCGATCTGGACTGGATTCACCGGAACCTGGGCGCCGACGAGCGGGTGACCGTCACCGATATCGGCGGGTCGCTCGCGGTGTTCAGCGTGATGGGCCCCGAGTCGCGGACCCTGCTCTCGCGGCTGACCGCCGAGGACCTTTCGAATACCGGGTTCGACCTGTTCACCGCGCGCGAGATCAACCTCGGCTCGGCGCTGGTGCGCGCCGCGCGTCTCTCCTACATCGGCGAGCTCGGATGGGAGCTGTACGTGCCGGTCGAGATGGCGGCCGGCCTTTACGACGAACTGACGGCGGCCGGTGCCGATCTCGGGCTGAAGGACGCCGGCATGTACGCGCTGACCTCGCTGAGGATCGAGAAGGGGTATCGCGCCTGGGGCCACGACGTGACGCCCGACGATACGCCGCTCGAGGCGGGGCTTGCCTTCGCGACCAAGCTGAAGAGCGGCATTCGCTTCATCGGAAGAGAGGCTCTGCTCGGGCAGAAGCAGCGGGGCCTGTCGCGGCGTCTGATCCATCTGCGGTTCCGCAACCCGGCGGCTTTCCCGCGCGGCGACGAGCCGATATTGAAAAACGGCGCCGTGCTCGGGCAGGTGACCTCGGCCGCCTACAGTCACACGCTGGGGACATCGCTAGCCATGGGCTATGTCGCCCTCGACGGCAGG
>JAUXFS010000407.1 GCA_030622775.1 Rhodospirillales bacterium
CCCTCACCGGGTAACCAATTCGCCGAACACGCGGGCGGCGAAGTCGGGGTAGGTCTCGGCGAGGGCCTCGGCGACCGGGCCGCGGAGAAGGGTCAGGGTTTCGGCGTCGGGGGCGGGGGTGGTGGCGATGCTGTCGGGTGTGTCGAAGTCGAAGCTGGTTTCGTCGCGGACTTCCTCGATGGTGTGGCCGGGATGGATGGTGGCCAGGGCGAAGCGGCGGCGCGGCTTGTCGAAGCGGAACACGCAGCGGCCGGTGACCAGGGCATGGGGTCCGCCCGGCCGGTAGACGTTGGCGTCGCTGACCCCCGGCGCGCTGATGAAGTCGACCTTGGGAACAAGGATTTTCCGGTTGTGCTCCTGGCGGAACAGGATGACCCGGGGGATCAGGAAATAGAGATAGGCCGAGCCGAACGAGCCCGGGAACCGCACCTTGGAGCGGGGATAGTCGCCGATGCCGACCAGGTTGATGTTGCCCTGGCCGTCGATCTGGCCGCCGCCGAGGAAGAACGCGTCGATCCGCCCTTGCGCCGCGCAGTCGAACAACTCGCGCCCGCCGTCGGTGAAGAAGTTGTGGCGGCGGCTGCCGAGCACCGACACCCGCATCCCGCCGTCCGAACGCTCGCGCGCCAACAGCGCAGCCGCGCCGGGGATCGGCGAAGACGCGCCGACGGCGACGTGACCGAGGCCTTCGAGCATCGCAGCAATAACATCGATCAGCAGCTCCTCCGCCCGGTAATCGCTCACGCCGGCACCTCGCCGGCGAGGACGAATTCGTCGAGATAGCGGCGGAACCCTTCCTCGGTCCGGGCCAGTTCCACGTAGCGGCGGAGATGCCCGTCGTCGGCCGGGTAGCGCTCGCCGAGGCCGATCGGCCGCGCCCCCATCGGCGCCTTGGCCAGCGCGGTGACGTAGAGCGCCGGGATCGTCCCGGCGGCGGTGCGCTCGTCGGCGAGCAGGTCGTCGTCGACGATCTCCTCGACCGTCACCAGCGTCGCGGCGGCGGCGTGGGCCATCAGCATCAGCTCGCGGCGCACCCCGATCCAGACGTTGCCGAACCGGTCGGCCACGCCCGCGTGGAACAGCGCCACGTCGGGGCGGATCGCCGGCAGCGCGACGATCGGATCGTCCTCGCCGAACGGGTTGTCGATCACCCTCCAGTCGTCGCGGTGGGCCACCAGGTCCGAGCCGAGGATCCCCCGCAGCGGCATGAACGGGATGCCCTTCTCGGCCGCTTGCAGCCCGGCGTGGATGGCGGGGCAGGTGGAATCGAGCACCCGCACCGCGCCCGCCTTGACCGCGGCGACGAACCTCGGCGCCGGCCCGTATTCGCCGATAGTGACCGCCGCCGACTCGACGGTGCCGACGCAGCCGGCGCCGATCAGCATGTCGGCCTGAAACCCGGCCTGCGGCACCCCGATCAGGTGCAGGTCCCGCACCCCCCGGCGGATCAGTTCGCGCACCGCCGCCATGGCGCAGCCGCTGTAGTCGGGCGGCACCGCGACCCTCGCCCCACTATCGATCATCGAAGCGAGGTCACGCACGGTAGATAGATGTCTGGTCATCGCTGGCGCCCTAACTCCCAAAAAAAGGTGTCATTCAACTTTTCTGAAAAGCTCACGTCTCCGTCGGCCGGTCGTCGCGAGGCGGCAGCGGCGGGCTGTAGACGACGATCAGCTTGAGCGGGGTGTCGCCCTTGACCGTGACCTCGTGCTCGACCCCCGGCGGGATGCGGATGACGCTGCCGGGGCCGCAGTCCTCGGCGGGCGCGTCGCCGAGGCGGATCTCGGCGGCGCCGTCGAGGACGTAGACCACCTGATGCTCGGCCGCGTGGCTGTGCCGGTCGGCGCCGCCGCCGGGGGCGATCTCGCCGAGGATCATCTCGAACCGGCCGCAGAAATCCTTGTCGACCAGCCGGACGTTGCGGGTCTCCGAATGCCCGGGCGGCGCGTAGGCCGGCAGGTCGTCGGCGTGTTCGATGAAGGACCGGCCCATTTCGATTTTCCTCGCCGGGCCCGCTCCGCTACCTTGATCCGACGCCATTGCCGGACCAGGGGACCCGAACCATGGATTTTACACTACCCGACGAGTTTGACGCCATCCGCGAAACGATCGCCCGCCTGGTCGAGACCGAATGGAAGCCGGTCGCGGCGGGCTACGAGGAGCGCGCCGAGTTCCCCTACCCGGTGATCGAGAAGATGGGCGCCGCCGGCCTGTTCAGCGCCGCCTTCCCAGAGGACCTCGGCGGCGCCGACCTCGGCTTCCTCGCCGTCTCGGTGATCGCCGAGGAGATCTCGCGCCTGGCGCCCGAGCTCGGCTACGCCATGAACATGCAGGCGATGACCTGCCCGTTCACCATCTACAACTGGGGCACCGAGGAGCAGATCCGCCGCTTCGTCCCCGACCTGATCGCCGGGCGCAAGATCGGCATGTTCGGGCTGACCGAGGCCGGCGGCGGTTCCGACCCGGCCGGCGCGATGCGGACCACGGCCAGGCGCGACGGCGACGTCTACCGGCTCAACGGCTCGAAGATGTTCATCACCTTCTCCCATGCCGCCGACGCCGGGCTGATCTTCGCCAAGACCGATCCCCGGGCCGGTCCCCGCGGCATCACCGCCTTCATCGTCGAGCCCAAGGCCCACCCCGGCTTTCGCGCCGATGCGATCGCGATGTCGGGGCTGTCGCGCGCGCTGCGCTCCAACGCCGTCTTCCTCGACGACGTCCCGGTGCCGGTCGGGAACCGCCTCGGCGAGGAGGGCGAGGGGCTCAAGATCGCGCTCAACGCCCTCGAATACGGCCGCCTCACCGTCACCGCCCGCCTCGTCGGCCTCGCCCAGGCCTGTCTCGACGCGGCGATCGGTTACGCCGGCGAGCGCGAGGTCGGCGGCCGCACCATCAACCGCTACCAGATGGTCCAGCACATCGTCGCCGACGCGACCGTCATGGTCGACGCCGCCCGGCTGATGTCGTGGCGCATCGGCTGGACCATGGACGGCGGAGAGCGTGCCACCCGCGTCGCCTCGCGCGGCAAGTACTTCGCCTCGATGGCCGCCAACAAGGCCGCCGCCACCATGCACGAGGTCTACGGCGGCTACGCCCTGACCGACGAATACCCGGTGAAGAAACTCAAGGCCTACGTCGACATGCTGACCGTCGGCGAGGGCACCGAAAACGTCCAGCGCATCCTCATCGCCGAGGACGCCCTCGGCCTCAAGGACGCCAACCGCCACCCCGTCCGCAACCGCGCGCGGGGTAG
>JAUXFS010000001.1 GCA_030622775.1 Rhodospirillales bacterium
CCATCCGTGGAGCGGGCTATCCGTGTGCGCATGTGATAAAGATGGAGCGCTCCAAGGAAGAGGTTGCCGGGGATTTCTCGGTCTGGAAGGTGCGCTGCAACTCGGGTAGCTTCAAGGTCACCTTCGAGGGTGGCACAGGCTCCGAAGTCGTCCCCCTCAACTGATACGCATTGATTCTTCAGATTATTATTTAAGCCCCTGACAAAGATGGGTTAGGAAGGCGTAAGCGATGCGAACGGTCGGTGCGTATTACGCGCAACGCAGTGGTCGCCGCGCCTTAGACCAGCGTGTCGAACGCGCTCTTCATCAGCCCCTTCGCGTCAAGCTGCGGCTTGGTCACGCGGATCTTGTTGATGTCGAAATCGAGTCCGTTCTTTTCCGACCACGCCATTGGGAAATCCGCCGACAGCTCCATGTTTGGCCCGAACTCGCCCAGCTTCTTGCGCCACGGGCCCCAGGTGTGATCGATGTCGGATAAAGGCCAGGGAAGATCAACACCTGCGGTTACCGAAGCATTAACACCGAGTTCAAATTTCGGGCTCGCCTTGACGTTGGCGTTGGCGTTGAACGCGAGGCCATCGCTGACGTTCCACTTCACCCCAACGTCGATCTTGCCTTCGACCCCTAAGCCCAGCGTGCCGTCCAAGCCAACGCGGCCCTTCACGTAGGCTACCGCCACCTGCGCTTTCAGCCCGCCGCCGAGGTCGAGCTTGAAGCCCGCATAAGCCGGGACATAGAACTGTGCCTTGCCTTCGACCGTAGCCTCGGATGGTTTGTCGAGGTCGATCTTGGCATTCACTTTGGTGTCGCGCAATTGGCCGGGGCCGACATAGGCGAAGAAATCGAGCCGGGCGTCGACGAAGGCGAAGATGCCGATGCCGACGGGACCCAGCTTGACACCCCAGATCGGGAAGTCCGGCGGAGTGATTTTCAGAAGACGCTTTTCGTATTCGACCTTTTTGAAAAGATCGACGGTGGGGGGCAGGGCGATCTCTCCGGTAATAATGATATTACCTTCACGGGTGTATTCGATGCCCGCCATACCAGTCAGAACCTTGCCGAAGGCGATAGTGGCCTGCCCCTGGCCCCAGATCTGCAACGGTCCCACCAGCCCGCCCTCGATGGGCTTGCCGTTCTCGTCCATCTGTAGATTGGTGGCGGTGACCTGGATGAAGCCCTTCGCCGGGCCCTTGGCGAGGTCGACCCGGCCGTCGAAATACACCTGCTCGCCCTTCACCGCGATCTTCAGGTTGCCGATGGCGCCGGGGGCCTTCAGCGCAGCGCTGCCAGCGCCGCTGACTATCCATTCGCCCGTATCGGGACTGCGTTGGGCGCGCACCGTGACTTTGGCGTCCGAAACCCCAGGCAGCTTGTCGATGGGCAGGGGGATGTCCTTGCCCTCGATCAAGAGTCCCGTCTCCGGGTCGTAGCCCACCGTGATCGAGCTGCCGGTTAGCACGCCCCCCAGTTGCAGCGTGCCGGTAACGCCGAATGTCTGCCGCGTGGCGTTGATCTCGATCGTGCCGCTCTCGACCCCGGGCAGCGTGCCCTTTTTGACCGTCAGCGTGCCCTTCGCCTTGAAATCGTCCTTGGCCAGCGAATACTCGGCATCGACCTCGGCGTTTTCCACGAAGTTGAAATCAAAGGCGAATTTACCGCTGATAACGGAATCCTTCTTGGTGGTCTTGGCGCTCAGTGTGCCGCGCCCGAGCTTTTCGATGGCAATGCCCGCGCTGCCGGCGATGAAGAAATCGCCCTCGCTCACGCCAAGCTGCAGCGCCGCTTCGGTGACGCTGACGGGGCCGAATTTCAACCGCTCGGCCGGGATCGGGAAATTCACATAGATGCTGTCGCCCCGAAGGATGATCGGCACGTTGAGCTGTGGCAGCAGCGCCTTTGACGATAGGATCGAGCCCTCGGCAAAAAGCGCCCCGTCGGGGGTCACAGAGACATTCGCGAAGGTGATCGGCGAAAGCGGCGTGAATTTCATATTCCTGAAAGCCGTGGCGATGCTGTCGCGCGAGATATGTGCTCCGAAGCCGAGGTTCTCGTCATGCTTGAGATCGATTGTCTTCTCGGCGGCCACGATGACGTCGCTGTCTTTCGACTGCTTCTTGGTCCGCCGGACCCGGAGCGTCGATATGATGCTGTTCTTGGTGCCGGCGGTGGGCGGCGTGAAGGGGGCGTCCTCGAGAATGTAGATGCCGCGGTAGAAGAACGAGGGCTTCTTCAGCTTCTTGCCGTCGTCCGACACGGTGAACCGCGCTACGCGGCCCCCTGTTGCGTCTGGGAAAACGTTGATGAACTTCGGAACCTCGCCTTCCTTGAAGACGAAGCCCTGCCGCACCAGCTCCTTCTCGGTCATCGCCTTGAAATGCTTTACCTGCTCGCCCGCCCTCATCTGCGCCTTGGTCCAGAAGGTCGTGGTGGTGCCGAACTTGCCCGCCTTTACCGTTTTGAACCGCAGCACCCAGCTCCGCTTGACTTCCGTTGCGTTGCCCGGGATCGCTTTTGGTGTGACCGCGCCCTTGGTCTTCTTAAGCTCCCGCGCGGCATCTTTCAGCGTGCCGGAGATCGAACGGTCGATCCTGCTCTTGATGGAGGAGCCAACGGAGCGGTTGTATTTGCTTTTCAGCAGCCACATGTTCTCGGCGCTGTCCTGTCCGCCGACCTGCAATTCCAGGATGTGGTCGGCATCGAGGCTGGCATCGGCGCCCTTGGGGCTGAGCATCGGACGCAGGAGGCTGTCGTGTTTCGACAGCTCATCAGTTGTGCCGATCAGCGCGGTCTTGGAGCTTTCGGCCTTCTTGCCGGTATAGAGCACATAGACGTCGCGGTTGCCCTTGCGCATCGGCGCGGCGTTGCCTTGCGCCTTGATTTGTGTATCGAGCGCCGTTTTCGCGGGGCCGGTAAAGTTGGTCTTGGCGTAGTTGTACCAGGTTTCGAAGGCCTTGCCCTCGGACCGGGCGGGGACGGGGTCTAGCTTGAAGGGCGCGCCTGCCGCGGGCAGCGAGCGGCCCGCATCGGCTACCGGCGATGCCTTGCCACCCGCCGCGCCTTTCAGCGTGCCGCCAACATTGGGCAATTCCAGCTTGGGCAGGGTGATGGTGCCGGAATGGCCGTCAGGCGCGGTGAAATCAACGGCCCAGTTATTGCCTTCCAGCTTGTCGATGGTGGTGGTGTCTCCCGTCTTGTCATCGGCCTTGGTCTGAGACTTGCCCTTTGCCGTCGCGCGCTGGATGCGCTGCACACCGGCGCTGCCGCCGCGTTGCTGGACGGTATGGGCGGCCTCATGCGCAATCAGCCGCTGGCCGGCGGTGGAGCCGGGGTCGTATTGCCCGCGACCGAAGAACATGTCCTGCCCGACGGTGAAGGCCCGCGCATTGAGTGCGTCCGCCGCGCGCCCCGCCGCCGCGCCGGAATGCAAGCGCGCGCCGCCGAGTTCGACGCCCATCTTGTTCTCCATCCGGCTGCGCAGCGGCGCGGAAAGCCCAGGCGCGGGGCCGGAGCGCATCGCCTGGATGCTCGATTCCACGCTGGCGGGGGCGGTGCCGCCTCTGGCCCCCGGACCCTTGGCGTCGCGCTGCGCATCGAGCGCCTTCGACAGCTCGTCCTCGGCCTTGGGCGTCTCCTGCCCGGTGCCGCGCATCGACCGTTGCGCCGTCTCGACGCCCTTCAGCGCCTTGTCGAGCTCGTCCTCCTTCGCCGGTGCCTCCGGTCCGGCCTTCCTCTGGGCAGGCTCTTCCGGCCCGGCCGTCTCCCGCTCCTCGTCGAGTACGTTGCGCTGGACGGTCAGCGGCGAAATCACCGGCGGCAGCGCGGCGGCAGGCAGGGCAGAGGGGCCGACGACGTGATCGGCGATGCGGTCGGCCTCGCGCTCGAAGCGGTCGCCCGCCGCGCCCACCTTCATCCGCCGTTGCAGCGCCTCGGTGCCGGGACCCGCGCGCGCGTTGGCCTTGCGCACAGGCGCCCGGGCGGGGGTGGGGGCCGCCGCCACCGCCTAGCCGCCGACCTGGTCGCGGGCGAGCTTCAGAGCGCGGATCATCCGGTCCGCCTGGTTCAGCGTGCGCAGGCCCAGCACCTCGCTGACACCGCCGCGCGCCAGCCCGGCCTCCTTGAGGGTCGCCTCGGCGGCGTCCACGGTCCCGCCGGTCACGTCAGGTATGGTGACAAGGAGCGGCCCATCCTCCCCGGCGACCCCGATCGACAGCTCCACCGCCGCGCCGGGATCGACGAGGGCGCCCGGGGGGGGGGTCTGCTCGACGATCTGCCCGCCGCGTTCCTTGCTGACGGGCACCTGGGTCAGGCGGCCCGGCACCAGGCCGAGTTTTTTCAAGAGTTTCTCTGCCCGCGGCAGGGTCAGGCCGACCAGGTCGGGCACCTGCACCTGCGTCGAGACGCCGACGACGATGTCGACGCTGTCGCCGCGCTTCACCGTGGTGCCGGCCTCGGGTACGTGGCTGAGGATGAGGCGCGGCTTGCCCTTGACTGGCTCCTCGCTCCGTTTGCCGACCTTCAGCCCCTGGTTCGCCAGAAGCGACAGCGCGGCGGCCTCGGTCCGGCCCACGAGGTCAAGCATGGGGAAGGCCTCGTCCGGCGGCACATCCGGTCCCGGATCGGGGCAGGGCGTCTCGGCCCCGCGTGTGAGGTCAATCTCGCGGTAAAGCTGCTGGCCGGTGGCAAGTGCCGCGCCCTCGGAGTCGCGGAAACGCTCGGCGCCCTCCTTGTCGCGCACGGACAGGACCAGCTTGGTGTCCGCCGGAAGGTTCAGCGAGAAACCGCCCAGATCGTCGGTGCAAGAGAAATCGAGCCGCACTCCGTCGCCGAAGGCGCTGACGGTCAGGTTCGATTGCGGCACGCCGTCATCGACCACCCGGCCCCAGATTGCCGCACCTTGTTCCGGGTCAACCTCGGGCCGGGAAATCCGCGCCCGGTCCAGTTCCTCGGAGAAGAGCGCGAACCGGGCCTTGGCGCGCTCCAGATTGCCCTCGCGCAGCGCGACCTCGGGGTGGTCGGCGCCTTTGCGCCGCGCCACCCGCGCCACCTCGCGCTTCATCTGCCCCTCGCGCGCCGTCACTAGCGGCGAGGCCAGTCCGTAGCCTGCCAGTCGTACGCGGTCGGCCAGGTCCTCGACCCGCGTGACCTCGGCGGAAAACTCGCCGAGATTGATGGCCTTGGTGAATTCGTTCGACGTGGTCATCGTTTATCTCCTTTGCCCGGCGCCAGGGCGTAGCGTTTGCTCAGAGCTTCCGAGAGCTGACCTGCGAAGCCCTCGAAAAACTCGCAGAACCTGACGCCTGCCAGCCCGAGGAGGTTGCGGTTTCCAGATACGAAGCGGCCGGACGCGGGGCCGACGGCCAGGATGCAGTGCGTCGTCTGGTTGGCCGAGGTCTGGTTGAGAATGGCGAAGGTGATCGCCGAAAGGATCCCTGCGGTCAGCCGTTTCTGCAACCGGTTTGACGAACATCTGAGCGTGCCCGCCACGGCCAGCACATTGGTCAGTGCCAGTACCACCTCGTTCTCGATCTCTGCCTGGTTGTCGCAGAACGACACATCGTCGGCACCCAGAAGCAGCACCGACGAGAGTGTGTAGGGCAGGGTGGGCGAATGCGCCTGCAGGCTGATCTGGTTGCCGTTCACGATCATCTCGCCGCCGCGCAGTCGCTCGGGCCGGAAGCCCTCGCGCTGGCTGCTTATCGCCAGAGCCGTGTCCTCGGCCACGCAGAGGTTGATGAGATTGACCGCGTCGCCACCCAGAACTTCGGAGAGCAGCTCGAGGAAGACATAGTCCAGAAGGTCAATGTTCTGCGCCGGATCGAAGATCTGCCCATTCAGCCGGCTGAGTGCCAGGCCTCCCGCCACCAGTGAGCCGAAGACGTTCGAGGCAAACGCGCTGCGCCCGGCACCGGTCAAGCGGTTGCCCAGCACCATCACCGGCCCCATGGCGATGGCCTTCAGCGCGCGGGCGCCGGGAGCGTCGACCGTGTTGCCGCTGACCAGGAGCGCGGGGCGGTCCACGTTGCGGCCCTTGCCCCAATTCTCGCCATAGGTTGAGACGCCGCCCATGGTAAAGCCGATGACGATCCCGCCGCGCCGTCCGGGCGCAAGGGCAGTCTCGCGGCCGGGGGTCATGCCGTTGTTCTCGATCCGGTTGCGTTCGATCCGCACATCCTCGGCAATGGCCAGGAACACGCCGCAGATCGGGTCGGCGGAAGTGGGCCCATTGCCGGCGATCAGGTTGTCGCGGATCGTCGCGTCAGAGCAGAGCGACAAGGCGATCCCGCCCCAACCGATGAACTGGCGCAGAAGCGGCGTGGTCGGGCCGACCTCGTTCACCATGCAGCCGGTGATGCGATTGTCGCTGATCTCGATGGTCTCGACCGCTACCAGGTCGGATGCCCCGTCCCTGCCCAGGCCGGAAAAGACATGGGCCGATATGCCGTTGAAGCCCATAGCGGTGATGTCGTTGCGCAGGATGCGCACGTCGCGCACCAGCCCGCCGGATTCGGGGACCAGCGGCGTACCACCGGGGATGTCGATCTCGCCCCCCGGCACGCCCGGCAACCGGATGCAGCCCGCCCGGTCGACGAAGGTGTTCAGCCCGGTATAGGCCAGCGACTCCATCGCTGTGTCGGCATAGTAGCCCGCCTTGTGCCCGCCGCGCTCCTTCGCAATCTCGGCGGCAACGGTTTGCGGCACATTGCCGGTCTCGGCCACGTATTGCACCGAGCCCAGCGTGATGCCATGCCCGTTGCCGCCGGTGATGACGTTGTCGCGGATCATCACGCGTTCCGACCCGCCGGCGATATGGATGCCGCCGACAGCGAGGAACAGCCGGTCCTTCACCTGGCTGGCGTCGATGCGGCAGTGCTCGACGGTCAGATCCCGGCCCGCAAGGAAGATCGCCGAAGTACGCCCGATCACAGGGTCCTGCGACAGGGCCGCCGACATCATGCCGAGCTGGATATGGCAGTGCAGCACGGTGGCGCCGACCATGTCGACGGCCTGGATGGCGCTGGCATCCGCGCAGGCGATGCACAGGTCTTCGAGCAGCAGCGCGTTCTGTGCCGCGTGGCCGCCAGTCTTGGCCAGCACAGCCTGCGCGGCATCGGCGTTCAGCGTCAGGCGGCGCACATGGATGCCGCTGATTTTGGTCAGTGTCAGGATCGGGTCGGTCGACCCGGGCTTCGGCGCCCAGCGGGTGCCGCGCCCGCAGCCGGTGATGGTGATATTGCTGTGCCCGTCGATATGGACGTTTTCCTCGTAATCTCCCTCATGGATGCAGACCTCGCCTCCCTCTGACGGCAGCCGGTCGATCGCCTCCTGGATCGAGGTGACGTCACCGTGGCTGACCAGCCCGTCGCCCACGGTCACGTGGCAGCAGCCGCCGACGCGGCAGAGCGGGCGAAAGCGGTGGCGGCAATCGCGCGCATCGCCCGGCACCGGTCCGGTCCAGGGTATCAGTGCCAATGGCGCCACCAGGCGGCGGGGTCCGACCGGCGGTGCGCCGGTCAGCAACGCGTGCGGTGTGACGCGTGTCGGCGTGTTGGGCCGGGCCGAGACGATCCAGTAATCGCCCGGCATACCGTCGTCGGAGAAGAGCGCGGTCAGCCCGGTCTCCCCCAGCTCCACCGCGTTCACGGTGTCGATGGCGTGGTCCACCGCGCCCGCCGCGCCGCCGCCGGTCCAGAGGCGCAGGTAGAAATAGGTCTCCAGCCCCGCCACCGTGTCGTCCAGCGGGTTGATCGCGGCCTGGCCATCGGTTGAAGTAAACCAGTCGTCCCAGGCCTGCGGCACCACCGCCGAGACGAGGATCGAGTCATCGCTTGGGTCATAACCGTTCTCGACGGTCAGCAGGAGGCCCTGCCGTTCGGCCACCTTCTCCCGGTTATCCAGGAACGTCCCCCAGCGCAGCACCTCGACGGTCATGCCGGCGAGCGGCCAGCCGAATTCGTCGCGCGGGGGTGTCAGGAAGACGATCTTGCGCCGGGTGTTGTCGGTCGGATGCGCCTCGACCTGTACGCGGTAGAGCGGTGCTGCGTTGTCTCTGCCCCAGACAAAGCGGCCGGGGGTGGTGACTTGCACCCGGAAGGTCTCGTTCCGCGCACCGAGGAACCCGGCCTGCGCGGACGGACGGCAGAGGTCGTTCAGCGGGTCGAGCTTGCTGAAGCCGATGGTCAACTCGGTCTGGGATTTCACTTCGCAGCCCGTGGGGTCCAGCTTGCCGCCCTTGTATTCGCGGCCGATCAGATCCTTGAACGCCTCGTGGCAGGTGTCGGACGCGTTCTCCAGAACCTTGACCCGGCTCATCACCCGCCGCCGCGCGCCGCTGTCGGCGCCGCCGAGCGCAACTTCGTAAAGCTCGCTGTCCTCGGTGGCGGTGACCGTCTGCTCCCAGGCCTCCAGATAGACCAGATCGGTGCGCTGATCCCCAACTGCGGGCAGCGCAGGCCCCGGCTTGTCGAGGTCCATACCGATCCAATCGGGCTGGGTCTGGTAGGTCATTTTCGCGGCGCCGGGCATCGGCGCGGTGGTGAAACGCAGTCCAGCGAGGTAGAAGCCGCCATCCTCCAGCTCAAAATCCAGCAGGTTGCCGGCAGTCAGACCAACCTTTGACACCAGAAACCCGTCTCCAGGCGCGCCTTTTTCGCAGATTGTCTCGGCAATCGCATCGCGCAGCATCAGCGCGCCGATATCGCCGGCTTCCGTCTCTTCGGCATCAATTGGCAGGCGGCCTTGCTGGCGCACGACACCGGTGAATTTCTGAAGGGGTCTCAGCGAATACCGGGAAATATCGTCTGTCATGGTCTTGCTCCCTTATGAATCTTCCCGCCCATCAGGTTTCGTACACCAGTTGGGCGATCGCGTTGATCGGCATGAATTCTTCAAGTTTGTCGCGCAGGTCGGCGCGTTTGATTGGGTCGAGCGCGGCATGATAGGCACCCATCTCTGTGCCGTCCTCGCCGCCCCTGCGGATGTTGTCCGGGGCGACTTCGCTGAGCTGGGCATAAGCCGCGTCGCCGAAGCGTTTCGAGATGAATGTGGTCGGCGGCAGGACGCCAGTAAAAAAGTGGCTCTCGTAGGCCTGCGGCACGCGCCCCCCGCTGGCGGCGGCGGAGAAGCGGAAGCAGCCCGATTGCGCATTCTCCACGCGGACCTGGCCGTCGACGATCACCTCGCTCGCGTCGAGCGCGCCGGTGACGAGGTCGCCGAGGACGGTCGAGCGGTCGAGGCAGGCCCGCGCGTTGCGCAGAAAGATCGCCGGATCGGGGGCGGTGCCGTGGACGACGCTGTCGCAGATCGTGATCGCGTCGACGGCGCAGGGATCGATGGCGGTGATGGTCTCGGTGATCGGGCCCGTCACGCAGCGGTCGAGCACGATGTCGTCGATGGCCCCGCCGAAGGTCAGCGTCACCGGTGGGATCGCCTCGGGCAGGGCGGGCGGCACGGCGGCGCGCTCTCCGCCGGGGTCGAGGGTGACATTTCGGAGGATCACCTTGGCCCAGGTGCCGTCGATGGACAGCCTTGTGGCGGCTGCGCCGAGGAGGCTGAACCAGATCCCGTCGATGGTGAGCGTCAGGCCCGGTGCGACAGCCCGCAGGGTCAGAGTGCCGCCCGGCGGCGCGGCCTCGATGAAGGGGCGTTCGCGGTTCGCTGCGGCCAGGGTCAGGTCGCCATCGGCGGTGACAATACCGTTCGCGGGCAGGACCGGCGTGAACGTGCGGCTGTCGGCGAAACGGAACTCGCCGGAGAGCGGCACGGTGGAGAGATCGGGTGCATCAGCATCGAGCAGGGTGAAGCCGCCATCCGACAGGCCGGAAGCACGGTCATGGGTGCCGGCGCCAACAGGCCAGAACGTGCCGTAGTGGATTTTCTGTACCAACAGGTCACGGTCGCCCGGCAGTGCGTCCATCAGCCGGACGCGGCCGGTTTCGGGGTCGACCAAAGCCTCGACCCAGCCCGGCACGCCGTGGTCCACCGCCCATTCAGTGAGGTCAGCACCGTAGAGTTTCTGCGGCCCCAGCGGATCGTCATTGGCATTGGCCGCAATGGCCAGCGTGATGGCGCAGGTGTCTTTGTCGCCGTCGGGCAGAAGGTTGCGGCGCGGGGTCCCGCCCTCCATCGCCGCGGCGATCAGCTCTGCCGCCTGGCTGTCGGCCAGTGCGTTCGGCGGCGTGGGGTCCGCCTCCAGAGCGGCGGTGGCGGCCTTGAGCAGGCCCTGCTCGGTGGCGAAACGGCGGCCGTAGATCGGCTCCAGCAGCGCCTCCAGCCCCACCGGTGCGTGGGCAATTTTCGGCAGGAAGCTCGCTGCGGTCAGGCGGCGGCAGGGAATCGGCGCGCGCATCTCCCATTCGCGCGCCTGGGCGCAGGCGTTCGCCGCATCTTGTCCACCCGGCTGATACAAAGCTACGTCGCGGCCCGAGGGGTCGAGCGTGTAATGCTCGGGCGCGATCAGGCGGGGGATTACGCCGGAAAGCTGATAAGCGTAGTGGCGATAGAGGTGCAGGTTGACCTTGGGGATGCCGTAGCGGCCCGACAGGCCCCGGTGGCGCCGGAAATCCGGGAAATGCGACAGGTCGTCATGGCCGGTGTCGAGGATGTCGCCAATCCGCACGTTGCGCAGGTCGGCGTAGCCCCATTTCGGCGAACGGGTGATGCGCCCCGGCTCCGGCCCGCCGTCGAGCAGGTGCCAATGGCGGATGACGCGCAGGAAGCCCTCGGACGCAATGGCGTCCCAGTCGGCGATGTCGTCGGCCAGGAGCTCCGTCAGCCGCACCGTGCCCTGCCGCCGCCGGTAGAGGATCGTGCGGCCCAGATTCGCCCGCTGCGCCGCGCGGTTGAGCGCGTTGACGGGCCGCGCGCCGATCAGGGCGCCGATATACGGAATGGCCCAGTCGTCGGCCTCGTCGGCGCGCGTGTCGGCCCAGAGCCGATCCACCGATCGGCGCGCGACGGCGGCCTGCCCGGCGAGGATTTCGACCAGTGCGCGCAGCCGCCCAGACCGTTCGGCCAGGCCATCGGCATTGCGGTAAACCTCCGGCACCAGCGCCCAGATTTTTTCCGCATAATGCGTCTCGAAGCCGTCATTGGCGGGGGTGATGGGAAGATCGGTGGTGTCAGCCATCTCAGGTCACCGTGGTGCCAGCTTCAAGGTCGAACCAATTACCTTGCCCCGCCGCCACCGCGTGCGGCATCGCCAGCCCGTCGAGCAGGATCGTCGGCACCGAGGCGACGCCCGGCACCTCGTGGAGCCGGTGGGTCAGGGCGGAGCGGAAGAGCGTGCCGCCGATGGTCTGGTTCTTCGGGGCGAGGAAACCGGTCTTGTCGTCGAAAAGCGCCGTGTCGACCGCGTTGCGCACTAGCGCTGGGTCGTAGCCATCGCTATAGGTCAGCGTAATCGCGAGCGTCGAGAAATCCGCCACCCCGGCCTCCTCGACCGCCACGATCAGGTCCGGTGCGGCGCGGGCAGAGAGAAATTTGGCCAGGTCATCGCTGGGATCGCCGCTGTCGGGGATGATCCAGAGCTTCGCAGTCGCGCGCTGGCGGCGCGTGTCCCAGGCCCAGGCGGAGGCGGCGTTGAGCACGCCCGGATAGGTGCGCGCCATCGCCTCGAAATCCTGCAATGACACGGCCCGGCCAAGCGTTAGTGCGCGGGCGGGGGCGCTGTCGCGCAGCTCACCCGCCGTTTCGGCATTTGCGCCGCCGCGGGCGGGCACCGGGCCGATGACGCTGAGGAGGCCCTTGGTCGGCTTGGCTATGCTCTGGATCGAGCCCGCAGGCGGTTTCGCCGCGCCCGCGCCATAGCGGTAGTCGGCGCGCACATTGCCCACGCCGCTCGGCACCCGCGCCCCGCGCTTGCCGTCGCCGAAGGAGATGCGCGAACCGCCGTCCGGTCCCGGTGACAGCGTGTAAGTCTGCTCCTCCGGCCCCTTGCCGAAAAATGTGTCCACGCGGCTCCATTCCAGCCCGTTCACGCGCACGGTCAGTTCCGGTCTGCGCCCATCAACCAACGAGGCGTCCTCCACCCAGGCGAGCGGCTTTTTCTTCAGGGTAAAGTGCTGATGCGGCTCGGCGGCGTTGCCGCTGCCAAGCTCCTCGTCGAATATGGTCTCGCCGCGCACCGCCTCGACGACATTACCGTAAAGCCACACGGGTGCGGTCAGCTTGCCGAAATTCGCGCTGCCCGCATCCGGCGCGAAATGCGCCTGCCCGTCGCCATCCTCGACGACCGTTCCGCCCATCTTGGCACCCTGAGCCCCCGCTCCGCGCGCAATGACCGAGCCGCCGCCCGGCGCATCGCCCAGTTCGACCGGCGCCTCCAGCGTGCCCGGGCTTTGCATGTCGGCGAGCGTGATCCGTGTCTTGGCGATCCGGCTGGGCGGGCCCAGCTGGAAGGGGCTCGCATGCAGGGTGAAACCGTCATTGTCGTCCCAGACGAGCGCGGGCGAAAATGTCACCTGCGTCAGCGCCTGCTTGACGGGCGGCTTGCCGCTGCCCTCAATATCGTGCAGCACCCTTTCGACCTTGGTGATGCTCGCCGCGTGCAGGGCGCCGCCGATCTCGACCGCGCCGTGCTGGCCGGGTTTGACCTGGGTGTAGACCGCGTCCAGCGTCACCTGGCTTCTCGCCGTCCCGGCCATGACCCGGGCCTTTCCTGTGCCCATCCCAGTGCTGGGCGCGGCGATCTCGGCCATCGGCACGCGCATGATTGCGGTCTTGATGGCGGAACGCGATACGTCTTTCAAACCTGTCAAGCCGGGTGAGCTTTCGGTCTCGAGCGTTGCCTTCTGATAGGTGACGCCATCCGGGGCGGGGTCGGGATCGACCGATGCGATGCGGATGGCGGCGGATTTCGTGCCGGACCAGAGGACAAGAACCGCGCCCGCGCTCGGTGCACGGCGGGGCAGGAATCGGAGCGTACCGTCGAATTCGGGCTCGCGCACCGGGGCGAGCTGCCAGCGGTTGCGTTGCGGCCAGATCTTATGCCCGGTGACAAGCTCGAAGACCTGCGGCGCCTCGCCGTCAAAGGGGCCGGAGCGGAAGCCGGTACCCTTGGGCAGCGTCACCGGATCGGCACCGTCGGCCTCGACTGTCAGATCGACCCGCGCGGCCATGGCGGGGCGCGGGCGGTGGCCGATCAGCGCGGTGAGATTGCGGGCGGCGGTCTCGTCGGGGGCGGTCTGCAGGTAGCTGCGCTCGGCGATCCGCGCGTCGTAGAAGGCGGTCGTGTCCAGCACCACGGACCATGCCTCCAAGAGCATCACGCCCAGATCGCCCTCGGACCGCGCGCGCCAGTCGGTGAGCGCCAGGTAGCGCGGAATCGCGGTCAGCATCGCCGCGCGGTATTCGGGAAAGCCGGAAAGCTGCCTGTCGGCCAGCGTCTTCAGGCCGGCGGGAATGTCGGGCGCGGGCGGATGCGGCAGCGGCCCGCAGCCGCAGCTTTCGTCGCGGGTCAGGCTCATGGGGCACCTCCATGGGCCTTGACGCTCAGTGCGC
Organism: Rhodospirillales bacterium; assembly: GCA_030622775.1. Taxonomy (GTDB): domain Bacteria; phylum Pseudomonadota; class Alphaproteobacteria; order Rhodospirillales; family Defluviicoccaceae; genus JAUXFS01. The sequence goes on from JAUXFS010000001.1 coordinate 13,498, forward strand.
CGCGGCCCGGATATGTTGAATCGTTCTGCAGCCGCACGATCTGCCACGGCTCGACCGTAAGTTCCGGCTCGGTGAAGTCATGCCAGCCGCGCCTTGTGCGTTCGCGCAGGCGGATCTTCTCGACACCCTTGACGCCCGGCACGCATTGAATGGCGGCCTCCAGTCCCGACCGGCGCAATGGCTGGCCGAAGGTGAAATTGTCAGGCGCGAAGAAACCGGGGCTTGTCAGCGCCTTCGTCACCCGCTCGGCCACTTCGCCAGGATAGGCGTCGGTGCTGGCGCAGACTTCGACCTCCAGATCAATGTCGATATAATCCGGGGCCGCCTGGCGAGCATCGCGGGTGGCCTGGCGGATACAGTCGATCTCGTCGCCCAGCTCTTTCCGCTGCGCATCGGTCAACGCGAAGCCGTTCAGCGGATCGGCGGCGACGAAATAGGTCGACCAACTGCCGGTCCACCGCGTGGTGGCACTAGCCCGTTGCACCCAGCCGAACCGTTCGAGAATATCGCTGAAATCCTCTGGCCGCACCGCGCGCAGGGGCAGCGCGCGGTAGGCTTCGGGCGCGCTGATGCGGATATCCTCGGGGCTCTCCTCGTCGGTGCCCGAGGTGATTTGCAAGGGGTTGGTGACCGCTTCGGCATAGTCGAAGAGCTGTCCCGCGGGTGCGTTGGCGGGCGCGGTCAGGTGGGTGACGCTGTCGGGCGAGAGGTTCGCCGCGCTGCCCGGTGCGGTGAAATAGCGTGCCTCCAGCGCCGTGCCGTCCTCAGGCGGCCGGCCGAAGGCGCCGTCGCCGAAGCGGATCGTCCAGCCCTCGTCGCCTGCATAGTCCTGGAATTCGATGTCGCCGCTGGTCGGCGTCCGATGCGTCACCACTTTCCGCCACATGCCCTCTTCCAGCGTAAACGCGGTGCTGTCGAGATCGGTGGTGGCCATGTCGCGCACGAACGTCCACGCGGCACCGCCGGGGTCCTTGCCGTAGAGCGGCGGCAGAACCTCGTAGAGTTCCAGTATCGGCTCGCGCACGCGCCTATTGGAAAGCCCCGTGGCCTTGGTGGGCTTGATCCAGCCAAGCCCGCGCCCCTCGCTGGCCCGCAGACCGTAGCGCAGGATCCGTCCGCGCCCGCCGCGGTCCTTTTCATGGGGACCCTCGCGCTCGATGGTGCGGGGCAGGGCGAGCAGCTTGCCGAGGTTGGAGACCGAAAGCCCCGGGTACCGGGCGGAAGCGGCGGCGTCGGGGCCGACGCGGAACAGTTCGGACACCTCTTCGCCCGCGATCACGGTGACGATGTTGAGAAGCGCTGAGGTCTCGGCCAGGGGCAATGGCCAAGGGAGCGGTTCGTCCCAGGTGACTTTGGCGACCGGCGTGACGACGCCGGGAGTGGGGGCGAGACTGTCGGTCAACGGGGTTACGCTGGTCAGCGTCACGGCAAAGGCGCGTTTGGGTTCGGCCGGATCGCTCGGTTTCGAGCGCAGGATCATCCGTCGGCCCTGCCAGAGCTTCTGCGGGCTGAGCGGCGAGCCGGGCGGCAGTTGCGCGACGGTCGGCGCGTCGGTCAAAAGGTAGGCTTCGGTCGCGCCCTTGGGCAGGCAGGCAACGTCCGAATCCGGGCAATGCAGCGGAATCTGGTTCCACGCCTCGTGGTGCCAGACCTCTGCCTTGGCCGAGAACGGGACCGGCGCACGGCCCTCGGGCAGCACCCAGGCGCGCGCGCCAATGTTGCAGCTCTTGCCACCGACTCCCGCGCGCACCCAGATGGCAAGCTCGGTCTCGGCGGCAAGCCCCGGATCGGGCAAGTAGTCCACCAGCCGCGCCAGCCCGGACCGGCTGCGCCGCTGGGTCGCGGTCGGTAGCGCCGCCTCTCGGGCGTAACGGTCCTGGGTATAGGCGAACTCATCGCCGAGCGCCGCCATGATCTCCATCAGCATGATCGCTTCGTCGGCCTCCAGCGGCTCGGACCAGCCGGGGTAGCGTTCTGCGGCAAAGTCCAGCAGCGCCCGGCGGAAGGACCAGAAATCGCGGGCGAGGTAGTCGACGGGGTAGTCGATGCTCTCGATGGGCTCGGGCGTGCAGTCCTCATGACAGTCAAAAACCGAGGGGCACCCCTGTTTGAAACTGAATTGGGTGTCGTTGAAGAACGGATCGACGCGGGCGTCGTCGATGAAGAGATGATGCAGCGAGAAATCGCCCGGTTGCCTGACGGTGATTTCCAGCGCCACACGGCTGCCCGCAGGTGTGACAACAACCATCCACTCCAGTGTATCGATCTCGACCGTCTCGCCCGACTCCTCCGAAGGGATAGTGACGTTCAGCGCCGCCGCCGCGCCCGGCCCGGCGGTGCCGATGGGCGATCCGGCAGGCGGGGCGGTCAGGCTTGCCGTTGGGATCATCGGCGTGTCGAGCTGCGTGGGCTCTACGACAAAAAATACCCGCAGCCGGTCTTGCACCAGTGGTTCGAGCACCTGGATGAAGTCGATCCCCGTGAATGAAGTCTGGTCGCAGAGGGCGGAGAGGCGGTCGATGCTGGCCATCAGATCGTCACTTCCTCGTTCAGCACCCGGGAGACACCGCGCTGGATCACCAGATAGTGCACAGTGATCAAAAGTTTTTCTTCCTCTGCAGTTACGGCCACTTCTTCAATCTTGATTACGGTCGAGAGCCAGCGGCTGAGCGCCTGATAGATCAGCGTCTGCGTGAGCGACGCGATGGCGGGATTGTTGGGTGCAAAGACCATCCGCCGGACGCCCGCGCCGAAATCGGGCCGGTTGATGCGCTCGCCGGGTGCTGTCATCAGCACCTGGCGGATCAGCTGACGGATATAGGCCTCGTAGTGGGATTCCTCCGCCGCGCGGCCGCCGCCAGCGTCGATGGCGAAGGGATATTTCAGCGCGTGTAAAATCTCTGTCATATCATCCTCACATCGCTTTGATCCGTAAGTCGCCCATGACGACTGTCATCGGGCCCGGCGTCACCGGCGCTGGGCCGACGCTGGTGCCGGTCGAGGCCTGATTGACGACGAAAACACCGCCCGCCTTTACACGCGTTGCGGCGACCATCCAGTTGCCCGTCACCTGCGGCCCCGGAAACTGCATCACGTCCGATTGCACCGTCAATGGCCCGGTGGCAGCCTGCGCCCGTGCCGTGCCGGGCACTTTTACCGTGGCCGGGGCGGCGGCGTTGACCACACCAGAGGGCAGGACCGAGACAGGCATCGACATGGGCTATTCTCCTAAATCACTGTGAAAGCGCCGTTTTGCGCGTCGAAACCAGCGGCGGAAACCTCTGTCGTACCGCCATTTGCGTTCTGTCTGATGCTGGGGGCTTCCAACGAAATCTCGTTCCCCGACATCACCAGCTTGGTGCCGCCGGTCGTCTCGATCTCGACAGTCCCTCGATCCTCAATTTTGATCGTTGCGCCGGGGGTCTTCAGCACGACGATCTCCGGGCTGTCGCCCGGTACCTGTTCCCCTTCGTCCCAGAAACAGCCTACCCAGATCGGGTGATCCAGTTCCCCCGCCTCGAACTCGATCCAGACACTGGCTCCCACCGGCGGGATCGCGTGCAGCCCCAGATCGGCGGCGGCATAGGGCACACAGGGCAGCGCCCATTTCGTCTCGCGGCCAGAGACGCCCGGTACCCGCACCTCCAGCCGGTTGCCGCCGAGAGGGTCTCTGTTGTCCACGACGGTGCCGCGATACTTGCCGAAAAACCGGCTTTCCATCTCCTCGAAAAGACGTTCGATATCGACATCTGCCATCAGCCTGCTCCTCCCAACCCGTTTGTATGTGCGGTGAAATCGGTGAAGTGATCCGAGGCGGTGATGACATGCAGCGCCTTCATCACCTGGTAGGAGCCCGAGAGCCGCTCATCGAGATGGGTGAACTCGACGATCTGGTGCGGGCGGATCACGAAACCGGCCTGCTCGAATGTGGTCGAGGCATCGACCTCGACGAACCAGCTTTGCTCGAAAACAATGGCCTCCTTGGCCAGAAACGCCTCTTCGGGGTCGACCTTGGGGGGGATGATCGCTTCGCGCACGACCCCGCCCACCGGTACAGGCCGTGTCGGGTCCAGCGTTTCGGCGGCCTGAACGATCTGGTCGATGACCGCCTTGTCGCCCGCCGCGTCGAAGGTGAAGCCCTTGGCGGCGACCGGTTTTTCATAGTCGATCTTGGCCTCGAACTTGTTGACGCCGGGGCATTCGCGGCGGGGCGGATTCACGGCGAGCGTCCGGTCCGGCGGCGCCGCCAGCACCGGGGCCTGAGGCACGCCGCCCGCCTGGTTGCGCTCAGGCGAGGTGCGCAGGTTGGCCGTCTCGGTCAGCGTAAGGATGCCGGTCTGGGCCGAACCCGTGACCTCGTAGCTGATCCAGAACTCCATGTTGTTCTTGCGCGCGATCTCTTCGAGAAAAGTGAGGTCCGACCCGCGCTGGGAAAGCTGTTTTTTCTTGCCGTCGTACTCGATCAGCGTGTCCTGAGTGTTCGGCGTGAACTGGTAGGCGCCGAGAATGCCAGCCGCCGCCGCGCTCGCGAGCCCGGTATATTTCGCCTGCACGCCCACGCGGCCCATCTCGACCCGCCGGTCTTCGCCGTGGATTTCGATCCACGAGCCGGGACCGCCAAGCTGGCTGTTGGATTTCACCTTCGTCACCGGTCCATATACCAGGCAATCGAGCGCATCGTTCTCGCCGATGACGAAGATGCCGAGTTTTTCGTCCTGCTTGAGTTCCCCGCTGCCCGAAACCGCAAACGAGCCGTTGCAGATATCGTCCTCGAACCTGAGCGCAAAGCGCGTCGGCTTCGAAAGCTCCATCTCCACACGTACCTCGACCAACCAGGCGGTGATCTCGGTCGACAGCCGTTTCAGGCTGGTTCCAGTGGTTATGTAGACGCCAAAGCCCATGTATTCCTCAGGTTTTCGTCGGGATCTCGACAAGCGCGGTGTCCAGCGCCGCCTCGGCGGTCATCGCCTGGTTCAGCTCGGCGATGCGCCAGAACCCGGCGGGGTCGTTGAGGTAATGATTGGCCAGATGATCGAGCCGCTGACCCTGTTTCAGCCGGTGTTTTCCCAACTCGGTCTGGGTTGGCACCAGAGCCAGGGTGACGCAATACACCTTGCGCCCGCGCCGGTCAGTCGCGGTGGTAACTGTGGAATGTTTCACGTAACGGCTTTTGGGGTCAAATATGGACATGAGATTCAGAACGGCAGGATGGACTTGGCGGATTTCAGTGCATTGGCGATATTGGCGACGGCCAGCGCATCTTCCTGCAGGCGCGTCATCTCATAGGCCGCGAGGGCGATGTCGATGGCAGGGCCGGTCTTGCATTTGAAGACCTCGGGCGTAAGCACCCGCAGCTCCAGCTGGACATCGGCCATGTATGGATAAAGTTGCGGAGTGAACTCCTTGATTTCTATGGTGATATTGGTCACGCGCACGGGCAGGATCACGCCGCTGCCAAGCACCAGCAGCGTAATCGGCACCGTGGCGCGCTCGGCATCCGTTGCGGGCGCGTTCACCAAAGCGGTAGCGCTGGCGATCAGATCGCCGAAGAGCTTGCCCGAGGGTTCGGTCAGCTTCTGGATCGCGGCAATGCGCGAGGCGACGCCGGTAGTTTCGGCCAGGATATCACCGGTTTCCAGATCGTCGGTCGCGTCCAGTTCGAGCGTGAACTTGTAGCTCTCTTCAGGGTCGTAAGGCTGCACGTTGGGCGACTGTGCACCGCGGTTGGTCTGGTCGACTTCCGTGGGGTCCCAGGGCTTCAGCGAGCGGGTCATCGAGCCCGGGTTGTACTGGAAGGGGATGATGTTCGGCACGATGATACCGAAATCCTCGGCCAGCTGCACCAGCGCGCCCTTGGTGACCGACGGCGATTGGGGGGAGCCGGTGGATTCAGCCATTCTGCGGGTTCCTCTGTCTGCGTGGTTTCGTTGTGGCGGCGGGCGCGGCGCGGCCCTCTTTCGTCAGCTCCTGCTCGGTGGCGGCGGTCAGGTCGGCGGGCGAAATGGCGCGGCCCCCGTGCAGCGCCGAATACAGCGCAGAGAGGGCCGCGCCCTTGATCTGCGCGGGGCTGAGGTCGTGAGTTGTGGCCAGCCTGTCAATGGCCTCCGTAAGCGGCGCAGGATCTTTGCCTAACCCTTCGAGCATGCGACGCCAGAGATCGCGGCGCTCGACGGGGCCGGGTTTCGGGAACTCGACCACATGGCGCAGGCGGCGGATGAAGGCCGGGTCGATATTGGCGCGCCGGTTGGTCGAGAGGATCACGAGGCCGTCATGGGCCTCGAGAAGCTGCAGCAGGTGGTTCGTGTCGGTGTTGGCGTAGCGGTCATTGGAATCGCGCACATCGGTGCGCTTGGCGAAGAAGGCGTCGGCCTCTTCGAAGATCAGTGCGGCGCCGGAGGCTTTGGCCTGGGCGAAGGCTTTGCTCAGATTCTTGGCAGTTTCGCCGATGAATTTCGAGGTGGTCGAGGCGAGGTCGACCACAAGCAGGTTGCTGCCCAGATCGCGGGCGATGACGTGGGCGGCCATGGACTTGCCCACCCCCGGCGGGCCGGAGAAGAGCGCCGAGAGACCTGCCGCGTGTTGGTAGAGCCGGGCGGTCTCGGGGTGTTCCATGAGCTGTGGGCGGGTGCGCGCCTCGAAGGTGATGCGTTTCAGTTGGGTCAGAAGGGTTTCGGGCGCAATCATGTCGTCCCAGCCGAAAACCGGATCGACCACATGGCCCGCGCCCCTCATCCGTGCTCGCGCCCGGGCGCGCAAATCATCCGCCGCTTCGTCGACCGAGCGCGGCGCCGTCCGCCCGATCTCCTGCAGATCGCCCAGGAGCAGCCCGGGCGTGGCCGCGAGCTTCTGAGCATCGCCTGCCAGGCGCGGCACCAAGGCCGCGAAGAGCGCCGATTTGCTGTCGATGCCGGGCTCGGGCAGGGCGATGGTCAGATCCGACGCCCCATCGCGGCACGGGGCTGTCTCTCCGGGGGCTGCACAGACGAATTGCAGCGGCGCCATGGGAATTTTCGCGGGCCAGGCGGGGCTGCCCGCGCGCCAGATCAGCGCCGCGTCGGCAAAAAGTGCGAACCGCTGCGCCAGCATGAACGCCTCCGCCCAGTCGGTTTGCGGGATCACGTCCGCATCGGCCACCAGCGCCTCGCGCCCCAGTTTCTGCGCCACGGCGGCGGCGAAGTTGCGCCGCCCCGCCCCGCCCCGGCCCTGCACCACCAGCCGCAGCTCGACTCCCTGCTGCAACGCGTGATCCAGCCGCTCGGCCGTTTTGCCCACGGGCCATTCGGCGGGCGTCGGGCCGGCGGGGCAGGCATCGAGCGCCAGAACCAGCTCGGCATCGAGCGACAAGTGCCCGAACATCCAGTCCACCAGTTGCCGGTCGGCCTCGTATCCCGGGGATTCGCCGGGGGTCAGGCGCACCGGCGTCACCAGCCGCCACATCGAGAGCGGTGATGTCGGCCGCCAGATCGGGCGTGCCGGGTGGCCGTGCATCAGCTTTATGAGCGGTTCAGTCGGCAAGAGCCGCCCCTCCGCCTCCTGCGCCCGCGCCACCAGCGGCCCCAGCGCAGGCTCCGCTGCCACCGCCAGCGCCAGCGCCAGCAGATCGGCCTCCGGTTCGCTGAGCCCGAAGAGCTCCACAAGCCGCTCCCAGGCTCGCCCTTCCGGCCCCGCCAGCCGATGTTCCAAGGTGTCGAGCGGCAGTGCCTCGTTCACCGACTCGCCCAGCCGCATTTGCAGTCGCAGCCGGGCGCGATGCACCAGCAGCTCGGCAGCACTGAGCAGTAGATGCGGCAAGGCGTGGGACTTGGGGGCCGTCATGGTGTCTCGAACCAGAAGGGTTGGGATTCGGCGCCGTTGATGATCAGGCGCAGCGGGTGGGTGCCGGCATTGGCCGGGTTGAAGAGCGGGTGAAATTCGATCTGCCCGGCCTGGCGGACGAAAAGCCCAGCGTCGTTGGCCGGGATGCCGGAAAAGGCGGGTACGTCGTCGTAGAGCTCGCCATCGACTGAGAGCTGCACGTCGAGCCCGGCAGCAGTCATGTCGAAGGTATTGGTGGCCTGCACGACCATGCGTCCCTGCGGGTTGGGACCGGTCACCTGCACGAGATGGGCGCCGATGGAAAAGGCGATCTGGTTACTCTCGCTCACCGTCTCGCGCAGCGTGCCGCCCTCGGTCTGCTGCCTGCGCGTCGTGCGAACCGAAACGGTATAGATGCCCGGCGTCACCTCCAGCGCCGTCGCCACGCCGGTCACCATCGCCTGCAGGCTGCCCTGTAAATCGAACCGGCCGGCGGTGGCGGTCAGCTCGATATTCCAGGCCGGGTTCAGCGCGGTGTCGAGCACCGCATCGCGCACCGGCACCGCCAATTCGTGCCACGCAGGCGTGCGCAGCACGATCTGCGAGGCTCCTGACTGGCCGTCGCCCGTCAGCACCGAGCCCGCGATATGCACCCGGTTTACCTCGGGCACTGCGCCGGGGTTCAGCACCGCGCGGGCGGGCGAGGTGTCGAGCACCTGCGGCGGCAGCCCGCTCGCCACTGGCGGGGTGAAGGCCGTGAGCGCCGAGACCTTCTCGATCACCGGCGCCGAGATCGGCGAGACGAAGAGACCCAGATCGTAGACCCGGCCGAATGCGCCGGCGGGTTCTTCGGGCTCGATGAAGATCGTGCGCACCTCATAATAGGCCGAAAGCCGTGTGGTCAAGCTTTGCTCGGCCGACCAGAAGCTCATCGCCTCTTCCGGCGTCAGCGGGCGCGGGGATATCTCAAAATGATTGTCCCGCCCGCGCAGGGGTTCGACCATCACCATCTGAGGCAGGCCGCCATCGGGCGAGATCGCCAGGTTGTCGTCGATCAGCGAGTGGTCGTGCAGCGTCTTGATCGCCAGGCTGAACAGGTTCTGCTGGTTCTGGGCGTCGTAGATCTCGTTGATCTCGTGATGCGCGGTGAGGATGTAGAAGAGCGACAGGGCGAGCGGTTGGCGCGCAACCGGCGGACCGCCGCGGCCCGGCGGCGGCAGGTTCTTGTAATGGATGTCCTCCATCACGTGGTAGAGATGCAGGTTCAGCGTGTCTGTGGCGCCGCCCGCGCGTTCCGGCGGCATGGCGGTAACGGTGACGGGAGTAACGATGCCCTGGCGCAGAAACAGCGCGCGGACGTTGAATTCCAGAAGTCGGGTCAGGGTGTTGGTGACGTGGAAGAGGTTCGCTGTGGGCATGGCCTAGCGCCTCCTCAAACCGAAGATCGTCAGCGCCCGTCGGCGCGGGGTGAGCGGGCCGATGATCGAGGCTCCGGCGGCAGTCATCGGGCGGGTGCGGCGCTTTTGCTCTGGTGCGGTGGCTTGTGACGGCTGCTCCGGCGCCTTGGCGACGGGAGGAGGCGCTGGCGCCGGATCGGGTTGGCGAGGCGCGTGTACCGGCGGATCGGGCAGCTCCGGCGCGGCGACAGGCGGCGGCATCACCTCAGCTGGCGGGTGCGGCTCCGGCCCCACCGGTGCCGGCGAATTTGCCGCTGCGTCTGGCACGGGCACATCCGGTAATGGCGCAACAGGGAATGACTCGGCGTCGGGGCGCGGCAGCGCCGGCTCGGGTTCGGCGATGTTTTCGGGCATGTTCTCGGACGGCTGCAAGCCCACGGGGATCGGTTCCGGCGCAGGCCGCTCGGTCGGTGCATCCGCCGTCTCCGGCGGTGGAACTTGTGTGGGCGGGGGCGAAGCGGGTTCGATATCCGCAGATGGGGCCTCCGGGGCGGGTTCAGGCGCTGGCAGGACGAGGTCCCCTGAGGTGACAAATCCTACCGGCTGGGGATGCCGCGGTGGTTCTACCGGCGGAGCGGCTTCGGTCCGGAGGGTGCGGGGTGCAGTCTGCGGCGCGGGCGGCGTGGCTGGTTCCAGCGCCGTTTCGGTCACAGATGTCCGGACCTCGGAGGCGGACCGTGGCGGCGCCGCTACGGTTTCGCCGAACCCGCCCGGGACGTTTTCCGGCCCGGCGGGCGGTGTGTAACGGGCGGCGAAATCCGGGTCGTTCAGCCGCTGGTCGGCGAGACTCACCGGCGATTGCGACAGGCCCGCAGGCAGGGCGCCCGTGGCCACCGGAGACGCAGTCGCGGCGCGGTCGAGCAGGCGTTGCAGATAGCCGCTCATGCCGTCTGCCTCCTCGATAGCCTCGCGCGCTCGGCCTCGATCAGTCCGGCATAGGCGCGGCGGTCGTCGCGGGTCAGCGCCATGATCTCGCCATGGGACCAGCCATAGCGCGAGGCGATCAGATGGGCTTCGCGCACCAGAAAGGGGCGCTCCGAGTCCAGCCGCCGCGTCAGATAAGAGGCCAGATCGAACCGCACCTGCGCTGAGGTCGCGCATTGTGGGCAGCACGCCGCGAGGTCGAGGGTCAGCACCGGCGCGGCGGTTTCCAGGAACGCACCCACGGTCTCGGCGCTGGCCCCGCCCTCGACCGTCAGTCGCGTGGCCAGCGTGTCGGGATCGTCCACCAGGTCGGCGGGTTTCGGCGCCCGCACCCGCGCGACGCCTTCCATCGTCCAGGCGCCGTCCGCATCGGGCGGGCCTGGTCGGTCAGCGTCCTGCTCGGCGATGATCTGCGGCAGGTCGAGCGTGAACTCGTAGGTTTCGCCACAGGCTTCGCAGGCCACCCGGCACTCGGCGCGCGATCCGTAGAGCGTGTCGTAGATCCCCGCCAACGCCCGGTCGATCTGCGATACGGTCAGCCCGGCGTGGTCCGCACCCTCAGCCAGCCGATCCAACAGCGTCATGGCCACCGCCGTACCCGTGCCGGCAAGCGCCATCTCGTCTGCGCCGGTCAGGGGGCGCAGCCACAGGGTCAACGGCGCATGGCCGGGCGCGTTCAGCTCAACGGCACGCATCATCTTTTCCTATCCGGAAGGGGCGGCACATGGGCCGCGCCTCAGGTCTCGGTCGGTTCGGTCACCACCTCGTCGCGCACGAAGCCCTCGTTCTGGATGACGATGGATTCAAACGCGATGGCGTTGGCGTTGGCGTCGAGCTCGGGTACCGCGGAGAATTCGCTGACCCAGCAGCGGAATACCTGCCAGGCGCGCACCTTGACGCCCTGGAGGTTGTAGAGCTCGATTGTCATGTCCTTACGGAAATCCTTCAGCGACACGCCCGCGTCGCCCGCGTTGGAATAGGCCTTGGTCGCCCATTCCTCGAAGGCAGTGTCGTGGGTGATGCCACGTTCCAGCGTGATCGGTTCGAATTTGGTCTGGCCGGGCGAGAGGCGCGGGGTCGACCGGTCGCCCCCATCACGGTGCGAGACCGGCTCGATGGTGTGCTTCAGCGCGCTGACCTTGGAAATACCGGCGACGGGCTGGCCGTCCCAGACCACGCGAAACTTGAAGTTCTTGTAGGGGTCGAACCGCTGGGTGTTGACGGTGAACTGTGCCATTTAACTGCCCTCCCTCAGACCTGCACCTGGCCGGCGATCTGCTTGACCGTCAGCACGACGAATTCCGCCGGTTTCAGCGGGGCGAAGCCGACGATGACGTTGACGATGCCGAGGTTGATGTCGTTGGCCGTGGTCGTGGAGCTGTCGCATTGAACGAAATAGGCATCCGTCGACTTGGCCCCGGCAAAGGCGCCTTGGCGGAATAGCCCGTTCATGAACGACCCGGCTGCAAGGCGGATCTGCGCCCAAAGCGGCTCGTCATTCGGCTCGAAGACGGCAAAGCGCAGGCCGCGATAGAGGCTTTCCTCGATGAACAGCATTGTGCGGCGCACGGGGATGTATTTGTCATCCACGTTGCCCGAGCCGTTGAAGCCCACGAGCGTCCGCGCGCCCCAGCTCACGACACCGGCCGGGAATAGCCGGATTGCGTTCAGCGCCTTGGGGTTGATGACGCCGTTTTCCGGGTCGGTCATCTGGTGCTTAACTCCGGTGACACCGCGGATCGTGGCCTCCAGCCCCGCGGGCGCCTTCCAGACGCCGCGATTGCCGTCGGTGCGCGCCATGACGCCCGCAATGGCGCCACAGGGGTCCACATAGGTGCCTCCGCCCACGTCGAGAGGCGGCCAATAGCAGGCGGCGTTGCGGGTGGCCACGCCGATTCGGATTTGCTTCACGCCGGTCTCGGCCTTGGTGATGTCGTCCCAGTCGTCATCCGGGTCGACCAGCAAAAACGCCCGCTTCTTCTCGCAGAAGGACGAGGTCGGCCCCCAGAGAAGCCTGCGGTCGGCATTGCTCTGGCCCTTGTTGCGTGGCAAGAGCAGCAGGTTGAACAGATCGACGTCGCGGTCGAGGATCTCGTAGGCGTCGTCGTATTCATCCGATGTCGGCGGGTCGCCGTCACTGCCCGCGGTGGGCGCGGCATCCTGGAACGGCGAGGGGCCGGCGCTGCCGCCGGGTTGGCCGACCGTGTAGGCGGCGGTGTTGGCGGCGTTGTTGAAGGCGGTGGTGGCGAAGTTGTAGCCGACGCCGGAGGTGAACGTGACCACCAGTCCGGTGTCGTCGGTTCCGTATTCGGGCCGCAGCGCCAGGCGCAGGCCGTGGCGTTTAGCCGACCAGCGGCCGCTCGTCTCGGCGGGGATCAACGCGGCGATGGTGTCGAGCACGCTCTGCACATTGCCGAGGCTCTGCGTGGTGCCGTTATCAAACATCGGCACCGCGCCGCCGAGCGCCGGCGCCACGGGCCCGTGCGGCGAATCCGGGCTGTCATCGGTCATCGAGAAGGTGGTGAGCTGGTCTCGGTTGGTACCGGCCAACGCGCGGAACTCAGCGAAGGCGTTGGCGAATCGCCCCATCCGCGCCGTCAGGCCTGAGGGCGCGGGGCGCGCGTCGCCGTATTCCGAGCCCTCGATGCCGCCCTGGCCCACACCCAATTGCAGCGCCACGGTGCAGTCACCGCCGACGCCCGGGGTGATCCGCACCGGGCCGTCGTTCGAGGTGATGCGCAACAGGCGGTTCGCGCCGGTGCCGCCGGTGCCGACGCTGGGGCCGACAACTTCTACTGTCACCGCCGCGGCGATCCCGTTCGAGGTCAGCGCACCGTTCAGGTCATTTGTCCACTGGGTCGTCAGCGCGCCCAGATTCGCGATCGGCGTGGGGTCCGACAGCGCCGAGGGGATCGCGACATTGTCGCCGACCTTCAGCGTCAGTCTGTTGGTCGTGGCGGTGACAAGCCCGTCCAGACCGCCCTTGGCGACGGCGGCGGTGTTGCCAAGCACCACGCCGGCGATGGACATTCCATTGTTGCCGGCCGGCGCGTTGGACGCGACCGTGATCAGCGCAGAGGTGCCGTTGATCACCGTATTGGCGAAATTGCCCGCATTGGGGTCCATCGACAGGTTCTCGAAGGTCTCTTCCGCCTGCCGTTCGCGCGTGCTGTCGTCCTTCAGGACGCTGCGGAAGGCTGTGAGGTTGAAGGTCTCTTCCGGGCTGGCGGTGTCATAGTCGATCTCGACCCTGAGCAGGTTGCCCTCGATGCCGGGGTCGCGTGCCTTGACCGTCATCGCGTTGGTGCCGTCGAGCTGGTCGCGCAGCACCACGTCGGCGTAGAAGGGGTTGCGCGCGATGCGCATCACATAAGCCTGCCCGCCGCCGTTGAGATAGAAATTGCGCACCTGCGTGGCGAGTTCGCCATCGGTGGTTGGCCCGAAACTCCGTTCGAAGTCAGCGAAGTTGAAAATCCGCACCGGTTTGCTGATCGGGCCGCGCTCTGCCATGCCGATAAGCGCGGCGATCGAGGTTGCCACACTGGCAACGGCGCGCGCACCAGATGCCTCTTCTTGGACGTAAACGCCGGGGTAGGTGGGGGTTACGGGCATCTATAGGGTCTCCTTTTCTGAAATAGCATGGGAGCGCCGTCCGGGCGGGCCGTCGCGGCGGCACCGGGCCCTGGGGCCGTTGAAGGGTCGATAGTAGAAGTGTCGAGTGTATAGATTATGTTGTCGAGATCGAGCCCCAGACTCTCGTCGACGTAAAAGGAACGGGCGATACGGATCAGAGACTGTGCGAAATCGACATAGATACGCCAGTCGCGACGTTCGTTGGTTTTGGCTGAAGTATTGCGTGCCACGTTCGTGGTGCGGATACCCCTGTGATAGAGCTTGCTCTGATGGGCTCGAAGACAGGCCTCGATATCGAGAAGGCTTTCTTGATATGTGGGTTGTGCGAAAGCCATGGAGAGATATTGGTCGAGGCAACGAAAACGTTTTACGCAACGTTCGCCTTGATAATGAGCAACGCACCGGCGAAAAGTGTGCGTTGGCAGATAGTCCATTACCTGCGGAAAGATGAGCTTGCCAGCATACATGATCTCCCCCCTTGAGAATCCCGGGGGGAGCCTGTCTGGCTACTGGGTTGCAGTTCAAGTCGGTGACACCCGTAAATCTGTTATTTTGTATTTAATAACATGGAAGTTAGATAACATTTTTACAACTTTAACGGGACAGCAATGACTTTAAATCTAAGACGTCGCAGGAACGAGAGTCTCTTTACAGATTAGTATATAGTCCCATTCCTCCTTTTTCGCAATGCCGTGCGCCTGCTGAAATGTGCAACGCGGTAGACACGATCTGTACACGATAGCTTTGTAACCCGTTGAGAAACTAGAAAATACCGAATGTTCGAATCCCTCCCTCTCTGTCAAATCATATATAAAACAATAAGTTAGTTCGCCAAGCGAAGCTTGGCGCTTCTTCGGGTGCAAGCCCCGGTCGGGAGTAACCGTTCACTCCCCCTGCCGTTTTGAACCCCTCACCCTAACCCTCGGATTTGGCATCCTGCGTCGCTCTACCTCCTCCATCCATGGAGTCGTCTCCCTGAGGGAGAGGGGATTTTAGGAGGGGGGACTGAACGGTTACCTTTGATCGGTTCACGAATTGAAAGCCTCCGGCTTTTCCGGAGGTTGGTGACTGATTGACTGATTGACGAGTATTTCGTCGATCGGTCTGGGCCGGCCGATACCATATCCCTGGGCGTAGTCGACACCGATTTCTCTCAGCTTTTCCAGGATGGCATCGTTTTCCACAAATTCTGCAATCGTCTGTTTCCCCATAACATGCCCGATCTCATTGATCGATTTCACCATCGCGAGATCCATCGGGTCATCCAGGATATCCTTGACAAACAGCCCATCGATTTTCAAGAAATCCACGGGCAGGTTTTTGAGATAGGCAAAAGAGGAGAGACCGCTACCGAAATCATCCAGGGCAAAGTGGCAACCCAGCTCTCTGAGACTGCTGATGAATCCAATAGCGCTACTCAGATTGGCTATGGCCACGGTCTCGGTGATCTCAAAACAGATCTTTCGGGGAGGAATACCTGATGTTTCTAATTCCTCGATAACAAACGGAAGAAAGGTCTTATTACTCAGCGAGAGCCCGGAGAGATTGATCGCGCAGAGGCTCAGTTGTTCCAGGTGTTCCGGGTGCTTCTGAAGCCAGAGCAAAGTTCGATTGATCACCCAGCGGTCGAGCTTGTCGGAGAGGTTGTAACGCTCGGCTGCAGGCAGAAAAGCGCCAGGCATGATCAGGTTACCCACCTCGTCCTCCATCCTGAGGAGAAGTTCGTAATGAGCGGCTTTATGCTTATCATCGCCTTGAATTGGAACTATAGTCTGAAAATAGAGCTGGAAGCGCCCATCCTCCAGGGCACGGGGCAGACGCACCGCCCATTGCATCTCACCATAACGTCGCGCCAGTTCTTCATCATTCTCCAGGTGCACATGGATCTGGTTTCGTCCCTGCTCCTTGGCCACATAGCAGGCGCTGTCGGCGGCGCGCAGGATGTCACCCATACTCTTACTTTGCTGGTCGACAGAGACCAGGCCAATACTCACCCCAATGCTGAAACTGTGCTCTTCCCAGGGAAAACTGAAGTCGCCAAGGGCGGTAATCAGATTCTCTGCGACACCTTGTGCCTCTTTGATGGAGCAGTATTCCATCAATAGCCCAAACTCGTCACCACCCAGACGCGCCAGGGTATCCCGCTTTCTGATGTGTTGCAGCAACAGCTTTCCAAGCTGGCGTAACAGCTCATCACCTGCCACATGTCCACAAGTGTCATTGACCAGTTTGAACTGATCCAGATCCAGATAGCAGAAGGCATTCTGCGTGGATTGTGTCTGGGCTGTCTCCACTACACGCTGTAGCCGGTGTTCAAACTCAGCCCGGTTGATCAGCCCGGTAAGCGCATCGTGTTTAGCCTGGTAAGAAACCTGCTGAGACAACTTCCTGGCTTCAGATACGTCCTTGAACACCAGTACGACGCCCAATACATCACCCTGATCCGTTGTAATCGGTGCCGCCGAGTCCTCAATAGCGAATTCCTTGCCTGAGCGACTCACTAAAA
>JAUXFS010000536.1 GCA_030622775.1 Rhodospirillales bacterium
ATGGCTACGATCCGACTTGCAGTGCTGAACCCCAGGAAAAACAAGGGCGAACCTAATCGAGTGCCGCCTCCGATTGCAATCGCAAATTTTTGCGCTTTCGCGAGGTGCGCGAGGGGCAACCGGCTTTATCAGTTGATGGCGCTGATCGGCCCCTGATCGAGCCGCTCGCGGAAGGCGGCGAGGTAGGTCTGGAATCCCTCGGCTTCGCTAACCTTGGCGGCGACGGTCCGGAACTGGGATGGGTCGGCGAATCCGGGATTGGCGATGAGGCGGAAAGCTTCGCCGTAAGGCGTGGCGTCCATCGCCTTGCCGTAGCCGCGGCGGACCTGGGCGACGCTTCGCTCGTTGCCCGCGAGGGTGAGCGCCACCGCCAGATTGAGCACCTGCGAGGCCTGTTCCTCGGTCAGCGCCTTTCCCGGCCGGACACCGCCGGCGGCGATGACGCGGCGCAGGACCATGCCGGTGCGGATCCAATCCTCGTCGTTCCAGAAGATGTTGGCGCGAATGAGATCGGCGTCCTTGCCGTCGTCGCCATCCAGCGCCGCCAGCGCGAGGTCGCCGCGGCCCAGTTCGGCGAGCGTCTGTGCCCGCAGGTGACGCCGCTGCGAATCCAGCCCTTCCGGGAGATCGCTCTCCTCCGAGTTCTGCAACGCCGCGAGCGCCTGGTCCGGCTTGCGGTCGAGCATGTGCACGAGGGCCAGCCGGGCGCCGACCCGGGCCTTGTCGATACCGCCGAGACGGAGCCGGACCTGGTCTTCGAGCAGCGCCGCGGCGCGCGGCAGAAGATCCACTTGCACAAGCCGGTCGGCCAGCCTGCGTATCATCTCGTTGCCCTTGTCGCCAGCGGGCGTCAGCTCCCGAAACTCGTCGTAAAGCGCGATCGCGGTCATCGGCGGCAGGGTTTCGCCCCGATCGCCGAGGTAGAGATCCTCGAACGTGCGCGCCATCTCCCGGGTGACTTCGGCGGTGCCCGGGTACTCCGGGAAATGGGTCGCCGCTTGGCGCAGCGATCGAAGTCCGTCGGGATACATCCGCTCTTCGATATAGAGCCGGCCGAGGCGCCGCAGCAGGCCGAATTCAAGCGCGTCGTCTCGCCACGCGAACCGCAGTTGCTCCAGCGCCTCGATCGCCTCGGTCCGCGATATCCGGCCCGATTTCAGCAAAAGCTCGTTGCGGGCGAGAAGCGCCTTGGCGCGGGCCCACCGTTGGGAGGCGTGCTCCAACTCCGTCCACTTGGCGACGGCGCCGTCGACGTCACCGCCGGCTTCCAGAAGCCGGCCTTGGAGATAGCCGAGATCGGCGGTCCCCACCGGGCCGAGCGCCTCGACGCCCAGCATGTCCAGAAGATACGCCGCCTGGTTGACGTGACCGAGCGCGATCGCCGCTTCGGCCACCAAAGGGCCGACCGCGACCCGCAACGGCTTCGGATAGCCCGGGACTATCGACACGATGCGCTCGATGTCGCCGGCTTCGCGAGCGTCGCCGCCGTCGGCGGCGCTCGCGGCGATCCGCCATAGCGCGCCCTCGTCGATTCCGTCGACACTGTGGTGAAACAGATCCTCCCGCGCTTGCGCGAAACGGCCCATCAGCAGGTTGCCGACGCCCCGCATCACCCGGAATTCCGCCTCGGCCTCGATGCCGGGCCGATCCTCGGCGATCAGCTTCAGTACGCCGAGTGTTTCGGCGCCGAACGCATGGGCCAGATAGAAGCGCGTCAGTTCCAGGCGCGGTCCCTCGCGCGCCGGGTCGGCCGCCTCGGCGATGGCGAGAACGAGCCGGCGCTTGCGGTCGACAAAGGCGGAGAGATCCCCGTCCTCCCACCTGGCCAGATCCATCACCCGGGCAAGGTTTTCGGCGGCGCCGACCCGCGCCCCGGCCCGTGTCGCCTCGGACACGGGCGATATGCTGAGCGTGCCTTCGCCGGTGAGTTCGATCCCTTCCCGCGTCGACCGAACCCGCAGGTCGTCGACCAGTGGCTGGATCGCGACCCCCTGCGCGGTCGCCAGCAACCGGAATTGCGGATACGCGTAGGCCCGCCGGATGCCGTGGGCGAGCGGAACCACCGGGATGATCACCAGGCTGTCGCCGACTTCGGGATCGGTGAAGACGATGGGTTCGCCGGGCTCGGGTACCGGCAGAAACAGGCGGGCGTCCGTCGGCGAGGTCACCTCGGCTCTCGACTCGATGGCTTCGCGGGCCGCGAGCGGCCGACGGCCGAAGTCGAAGATCCAGGCGAGGCCGTCGCGTCGCAGGCGGGGATTGACGCCCTCGGCGGTCGTCATCCGCAGCACCGTCGCCCGCTCGACCGGGATACGCTCGATGGTGTGGATCAAGGCGCCGCCGGCGGCGCGGAGGGCCTCCAGATCCTGGGGGGTGGCCGCGTCGAAGACCGTCCACAGGCTGCCGGCGCGGCGGAACACCGCGGCGGCCACCGGTTGCTCCCAGTCGAAGCGAAGGCTGACCGTCTCGGCGGTGGCGGCCGACGGCGTGGCGCCGTTCTTTTGCGGCGCGGCCGGAACGTTCGCCGCGGTCTCGCGTGGGGGGTCGGCCGGGGCCG
>JAUXFS010000405.1 GCA_030622775.1 Rhodospirillales bacterium
CAGCGTCGCGCGCCGCTTGTGATGCTCCCGCATCACGGCGCACCGCACTCCTTGCCGGAAGCCTCGATAGGCCGTCACAATGGGTTCCTATCAATGACCGTTGGTATAACATCGCTTCCGCCGGCGGCGCCGTGGGCCCTGCCGGCGGATACCGAGGGCCTGGAAGGGAGGGCGGCCGATGCGCGTGTTTCGATTTTCGATCAGTCTGTTGGTTGCCGTTGTTGTTTGGAACGTCACTCCGGCGCGGGCGGACGCGCCGTCGATCCGGCCCTTCTTCGGCTCTTACGAGGGTTCGGCGTTGTTGCAGAGCGGCGAGATCAAGAACCGCGAGCTGCGGGTGATCATCCGTCCCTTCGGAGAAGCGGGGTTCACCGTCCGCTGGCGAACGCTGATTTTCAAATCGGGCAAGGATCCGACCGGCCGGACCCAGGTCATCTATTTCGAGCCGTCGGCGTCGAACCCGAAGGTCTACGCGGCCACCCCACCGGAGGAGGCCGCCGGGATCGCGACCGACCAGCCCCTGGCCGGGCATCCCTTCGGCTGGGCGCGGATCGTCGACAAGACCCTGACCGTCAACGTGCTGACGATCTCCGAGGCCGGCGACTACGTCATCCAGACCTATAACCGAACGCTGATCAAGACCGGGATGGCGCTGGCTTTCGTGCGGGTGCGCAACGGCGATGTCGAGAAACGGATCTGGGGCGAGCTCGAGCGGGTCGCCGATTGACCGCCCGGCCGGGGTCGTCGCGAGGAAACCGGGCGATGCCGCCGACCGGACGCGATTTGTCCGTTTTCGCGTGGGCCGTCGGGGTGGCCCTGGTGCTATCCGTTTCGGCGATTCCGGCGGTTTCGGCGGCGGCGCATCCTCCCGTCCGCCAATGCGAGGCCCTCGCGCCGATGACCGAGGTCAAGCGCTGCTACAACGAGCGCGTCGCCGATATCGACCGAGCGGTCGAGCGGGCCTACGGGCGGGCGGCGACTGCGGCCCGGGAACTGGACGCGGTCACCGGCCACGGCGACGCGCTTCCGGCGCTCGAGGAAAGCCAGGCGCGGTGGCGGGCTTTCCGTTGGGCCGACTGCATGGATCTGCGGGCCGCCCTTGCCGCCGGCGGCTCGGGGACCGGGGTCTTCATCGCGCGGTGCGCCATCCACATGGCCAAAACGCGGATCGCCGAACTCGATGCCATCGCCGGCGACGACAGCGGGACCAAGCGTCCCGAGTTGCCGGCCGCCCTCGCCTGCCGCGGCAACGAGCCGTTCTGGAACCTCGCCATCGACGGGCGAAAGGCCGAGTACGGCCGACTGGGCGGTGCGTCGGGCCGGGTCGCCGCCACCCTTGCCGGAAACCTCTCTTCCCTCGACTACCTGAAACCGCGACTGTTGGTCTGGCGCGGCCGCGCCGAGGCGATGTCCGGCGATCTCGTGGCGATGATCACCCGCGAGCGCTGCGTCGACACCATGGCGGAGGAGGGGCCGGGCGGCGGCGTGTTCGACTACCGGGTGCGGGTATCGCTACCGGGCGGCGAAGTCCGCGCCGGCTGCTGTTCCGCCCGGAACTGAAGAGTTCCGTCGCCGCCGAGCCATCGCCGGCGTCTTTCGAAGCTCTGGTGGCGGCGTGTCGCCGTCGCGATCCGTGATGGAAATGGATTGGGAGGTTGTGAACCGTGGACGTCAACCGCATGCTTGTCGTCGGCCTGGTCGCCGGATTGTTCGCCGCCGGTTGCCAGGCCGCGAGTTCGGGATCCGCGGGAACGTTGGACCTGGCCGGGACCTCCTGGCTCGCCGAGGACATCGACGGCCGCGGCGTCGTCGACCGTCTTCAGTCAACGCTCCGTTTCGAGAACTCGGAGCGGGTCTCCGGCATGGCCGGGTGCAATCGCTTCTTCGGTTCGGTGACCATCGACGGCGGCGCGATTTCCTTCGGTGCGCTCGGAGCGACGAGGATGGCCTGTCCCGCGGCGATCATGGACCAGGAGAACCGGTTCCTCCAGGCGCTGGCGAACGCCAGGGGGTTCGAAACCAAAGAGGGCCTTCTTTTCATATTCGGCGACAAATCGGCACCGCTGTTGCGCTTTTCCCGAACCGAGAGCGAATAGCAGCCTACCCGGCAACGCCGGACGGACTCCGAGCCTGAGGTTGAAAAAATCACATGCCGATGCTTGGTTTGAAGATATTTCCTTGAGTAGGGTGCCGACCATACCCAATTAGGTGTGCAGGATCCCCAAAAAGGGCGTTCCCGCGAATATCTCGAGGGGGAGATAACCACCAAAATCACAATCAGTTCAATGGGAGAGCGACCATGAGACGTATTGTATTCACACGCCGATCGGGCTTGCCGACGGGGGCACTCCTCGCGTCGGCGGTGGCGTTCGGCCTCGCCGGCACCGCCCATGCCGGGTCGGACGCCCTCAAGAAGATGCAGAGCATGCAGGTTACGGGCACACCGATGGAATTCCCGTTGGTTCCCCAGGGTGGGGCGAAAGCCGAGCACATAAGGAAGAACCTGGAGAGCATCAAGCTACCGCCCGGCTTCAAGGTCGATCTCTTCGCGATCGTTCCAGACGCCCGCCATATGGCGGTCGGGCGTAGTATCGGCGCTGTCTGGGCCGGCACACGCAAGTCCAAGGTTTGGGTCGTGTGGGACCGCGACAGAGACCGGGTCGCCGACGAGGTCAAGGAGTTTGCGCCGCCGCTCGATTTAAAGGTCCCGAACGGCGTGTGCATGTCGCCGGAAGGCTTTCTGTATGTGGTCGAACACAACCGCGTTCTGGTCTTTCCGGCGGCCGAATTCTTCCAGGAGACGCCCGACGTCGCGATCGGCGTGGTCGTCGACCAGGGAAAGCTGATCCCGCCCGGGGAGGAGTCCTACAACCACGGCGCACGGACCTGCCGCATCGGACCGGACAACAAGCTCTACATAACCCTCGGTCAGCCGCACAACGTGCCCCCGGCCGAGAAGGCGGACCTGTACGCCAAGTGGGGCATCGGCGGAATCATCCGCATGGATCAGGACGGCGGCAACCGGGAGGTCTATGTGCGTGGCGTTCGCAATTCGGTGGGGATGGACTTCAACCCGGCCAACGGCGAACTGTGGTTTACCGACAACCAGGTCGACGGCATGGGTGACAACATCCCGCCGGGCGAACTCAACCGGATAACGGCGATGGGCCAGCACTTCGGCTTTCCGTGGTACGGCGGCGGAAGCACGCGGACCAACGAGTACGCCAATTCCGAGCCTCCGGCCGACGCCATCTTCCCCGA
>JAUXFS010000051.1 GCA_030622775.1 Rhodospirillales bacterium
GAACGCAGTCATTCGTCTCGTGTCTTCTTTGAACACGCGGCTGCGTCTCTCGGGACCGAGGAATACCTTGTCCTTGGACGTCTCCATCTCATCCATGTAGACCTTATCCTTGTCGCGCCTCGCAGCGAGCAGCGCCGCCTCGTTGACCAGGTTGGCCAGGTCGGCGCCGGAAAATCCCGGCGTCCCGCGGGCGATGACCCGCGCGTCGACGTCCGGCGCCAGCGGAACCTTGCGCATATGGACCTTGAGGATCTGCTCGCGGCCGAGGATATCGGGATTGGAAACCACCACCTGCCGGTCGAAGCGGCCGGGGCGCAGCAACGCCGGATCGAGAACGTCCGGGCGGTTGGTGGCGGCGATCAGGATCACCCCTTCGTTGGATTCGAAACCATCCATCTCGACCAACAACTGGTTGAGCGTCTGCTCGCGCTCGTCGTTGCCTCCGCCGAGGCCGGCGCCGCGATGGCGACCGACGGCGTCGATCTCGTCGATGAAAATGATGCACGGGGCGTTCTTCTTGCCCTGTTCGAACATGTCGCGCACCCGAGACGCGCCGACGCCGACGAACATCTCGACAAAATCCGAGCCGGAGATGGTGAAGAACGGAACGTTGGCCTCTCCGGCAATGGCGCGGGCAAGCAATGTCTTGCCGGTGCCCGGAGGACCGACGAGAAGGCAACCCTTGGGAATTTTGCCGCCGAGCCGCTGGAACTTCTGCGGGTCCTTGAGGAAATCGACAACCTCCTCGAGTTCCTGCTTGGCCTCGTCGATGCCGGCCACGTCCTCGAAGGTGACCCTGCCCGTTTTCTCGGTCAACAGCCGCGCCCGGGACTTGCCGAATCCCATCGCCTTGCCCCCGCCCGACTGCATCTGGCGCATGAAGAAGATCCACACGCCGATCAGCAGCAGCATCGGGAACCAGGAGATCAGCACGCTCCACAGCGTCGGCGTGCCTTCCTCGGAGGGCTGGGCGGTAATCCTCACGTCGTGTTTATTGAGGATGGCGATCAGGTTCGGATCCTGCGGCGCATAGGTCGCGAGCGGACGGCCGTCGCGATACTGCCCGGTCACATGGCGACCCTTGACGGTCACCTCGCGAACCTCGCCGCTCTCCACCTGCGCCATGAAGTCGGAATAAGCCAGCGGCTGGTGCGTACCGCGCGGCGAAGACCCCTGAAACAGATTGAACAAGGCAAACACCAGCAGTGCGATGATCACCCATAAAGCCAGATTTTTGCTGATATTCACGTGTGTTGCCCGTTAATTCCTCAAGGGTGGAAGGACGCCTCGGTCCCGGTGCCGGTGCCGGTACCGTCGACTGAAATCAAAACCGACCGGATCCCATGTTTTAACCCATATCATGACTTACACATATAAAGATAATACGCGAGTCGCCTCAAGCAAGGAAGTACCCCGCTCCCGATGCCGCCCTTGTCGGCCGGAAGGCAGCGGCGACGAACCCCACCTCCTTGGCATCGCCTCCCGCTCGACGGTAGCCTAGGTGCGGAACATTGAAAATTCCTTCACCGTCGGCAAGCGCCGGCAACGACAGCCTGGCCGGCCGCGGCACCGGGTGCCGGCGGAGGTCCGGCCATGCGCCGACCACCTCGCTCCAACCGGCGGCGCCCAAGGGAAGCAGCCGGATCCCTTCCGCCGCTTGCCCACCGGCGGCGGCGAAGCCGACGGCAAAGCGGCCGTCCCAGATCAGCCGATCCCCCGAGGCGACGACCACCGGTTCGGGCAGCCCGCGCGCTTCCCGGCAAACCAGAAGGCCACCGTCGGCGCCGATCACGCGGCAGCCTCCGAGGGTGCCGGACGTCGCCCCCCTCTCGACGACCATCCTTGCATGCAGCCGTTCCAGTTTTTCGGCGCCCGGCTCGTAGCACCGGCCGCCGACGCAGAGAAGGGTGCGCGCCAGCGCTCTCAGCGATACTTCGGCGGGGGCCGCGGCCATCGCCAGGACGTCGATGCGCGCGTAACCGGCGGGATGCATTCGACAGCACCGAGCCAGCAACGCGGACGCGGCATGCTCCAGGGAGACCCGCGCCCGCCCCATTCGATGGGCGACCGCCGCCAGCGACGATTCCGTAACCCCCGTTGCCGCCAACTCCGGTAGCGCCGCCCTCAACCGCGAGCGCAGATACGCCGGATCACGGTTGGACGGATCGTCGATCCAGTCCTGCCGGCGGGCCGAGAGCACCGCCCGGAGGCGGGCCGGCGGCACCGCGAGCAACGGTCGCACCAGCCGCGCCGCCGGCGTCTCGGTTACCGCGGCCATTGCCGCCAGACCGTCGACGCCGCTGCCGCGCCGCAGCCGCATCAGCACCGTTTCCGCCTGATCGCGCAGATGGTGACCGAGCAACAGGTGGAGAACGCCGGCTTGCCGACACCACCCGCACAACAACCGATAACGCTCGGCGCGCGCCGCCGCCTGCACCCCGGTGGAAGGCTTTCGGCCGTCCCAGCGCAGCACGCGATGGTCGATGCCCAGCGCCGCCATCCACCGGCCCACTTCCACGGCTTCCGCCGCCGAGCCGGGTCTGAGGCCGTGGTCGACGGAGATCGCCGTCACCCGGCCGCCACGGCGCCGCGCCCAGCCGTCGGCCAGAAGGCACAAGGCCATGCTGTCGGCGCCGCCAGACACCGCCACCGCCACGTGCGGCGACGTTTCGAACGGGCCCACGGCCGCCATCGCGGCGTCGAATTCCTCGGACGTGAACGGATCGTGGCGGCCCATCGCGATACCGACGCTATCTGCACCCGAGCCGCCGGCGCTCCTTGTCAGCCTTGCCCTTGATGGTGGCGGGCGCGTCGGGAAGCGTCTTCTTCAACTCGCCATAGGTCGCACAGGCTTCCTTGTTCTTGCCGAGGGCGGCGAGCGACATTCCGAGCTTGAGCAACGTATCGGGCGCCTTCGGGCCGGCCTTGTTGCCCTGATAGCCTTCGAGAAAAGCCTCCGCCGCCCGGGCATAGTCCCCCCGCACATAATAGGTCTCGCCCAGCCAGTAGTGTGCATTGTCGGCCAGCGGATCGTCCGGATTGGCCGCCAGGAACTCCTTGAACGCGGCCTCGGCCTCGTCGTACTTGGCCTTGCGCATGAGTCCGAAGCCATAGGCATACTGCTCGCGAGGCGTGCCCTCGGGCAGGACACCGCCCGGTTCCGCGGCCGGCTCGGCGGAATGCGGTCGCCCGGAAGTGCCGCGATCGCCCTTTCGTGCCTCCAGCTCGGACTTCGGCATCCGTCCCAGCACCATCGGCGCTCCGCCGTCGGGCGCCCCGGTCGCCGCCGGTGACGCCGGAGACGGCGACGCGCCCCGGGACCCCGCCGGCCCGGTCGCCATGCCGGGCGCCGCGCCGGCCCGGGTCAGTCGGTAATCGACGTCCGCCACCAGCTTGTCGAGCCGTTCGCCGAGCTGACGCAAACGAAAGTTCATCTCTTCGATGCGGCCCGTCGTCGCCCGCAGTTCCTGTTCCAGTTCCCCCAGTCGCGCATCGAGACTGGCGACGGCGGGATCGGCGGTCTGGCCGAACGCGTCGGTCGTCGCGGCGAAAATCCCCGCCGCCAGAAACATCGCGAACAGGCTCTTGCCAAGGGGGTACGGTAGCGTCCTTGTCATCCGCATATCCATTTCCTCCACCCTCGCCGCCTTCCCGCTTCTCGCCCCCCGAAGGCCCGTTTCCCGCCTACCAAAGGAAAGTCTCGTCGACATGATTGGAGTGTGTATCCGCACTACGGGAACTCAAGCGCCCAAGAGCCGGACTGGCAACGCAGGGGTCAACTGCCGGCCGAGCTGCCCGCCACGATGGTTGCCGCACGCCGGTTCTGCGCCCACGCACCGTCGTTGGATCCAACCACCGCCGGCCGCTCCTCACCGTACGTCACCGTTCTGATCCGTCCCGGATCGACACCGAGAACGACCAGATAGTTCTTGGCCGCGTTGGCCCGCCGCTCCCCGAGCGCCAGGTTGTACTCTCGGGTTCCGCGTTCGTCGGCGTGTCCTTCGATGACGACGGTGATCGCCAGGTACTTGTTGAGCAAAGCGGCCTGCCCCTCCAGCGTGACACGCCCCTCGCCGCTCAAAGTGTACTGGTCGAAACCGAAGAAAACGCGGTCGCCGATGCCGACCATCTCTTCCTCCGCCTCCACCGGGCTCAACGATACTTCCTCGACCTCGATCTCGGTCACGACAACCGCCGTCTCGACATCGCCGGCACCGGTGCCGGCGCCACTGGCCGTGCCGGTTTCCTCGGACGTACTCTCGCACGCGGCAACTAGGGCCAATGCCGCGAACAAGGCCACCGGTTTGAAGCGCATTTAGTTCTCCCTCCTCTGGGCGTTAAACTGCAAAATAAATAGGGACCGCCGATTGTTGTATCCGGAAAGCGTTACCTCGCAAATGACGGCGGTAGTGTTTGCACGTATCAATGCACGTTGGTATAAGTTGAAGTCAGTCCATCCAAATTAAATATCCCTACTACAACATCAACCATAGGCCGCGCCCCCTAGGGATGCAAGGGGGACCACGCCGGATCGGAAGCATCCAGCGGCGTCGGAATTTCTCGTTCGTTGCGGCCGGTCAGGTCTATGGAAAACAGCCGCGAACCGCCGCCGCCGCCGTCCTTGCGAATGGGTTCCTGGCGGAAAAACATCAGAACACGCCCGTTCGGGGCCCATGTCGGCGCTTCCACATGGTAGCCCTCCGTCAACAGCCGCTCGCCGCTGCCGTCCGGCCGCATCACGCCGATATAGAACTTGCCGCCCTGGATCTTTGTAAACGCGAGCAGATCGCCGCGCGGCGACCACACCGGCGTGGCGTATCGACCCTTGCCGTGACTGATGCGCCTGACCTTGCTCCCGTCGGCATCCATCACGTAGAGCTGCTGGCTGCCACCCCGATCGGAATTGAAGACGATCTGCCGGCTGTCGGGGGAATAGCTGGGCGAAGTGTCGATGGCCGAGCTGAAGGTCAGCCGCTTCTTGGCGCGGGTCCGGAGATCAATGGTGTAGAGCTCCGAGTTGCCGTCCTTCGCCATGCTGATGATCAGCTTCTCGCCATCGGGCGAGAAGCGCGGCGCGAAGGTCATTCCGGGGAAGTCGCCGATGACCTCCTGGCGGCCGATATCTATATTGCGGATGTAAACGCGGGGGGCGCCGCCGGTGTAGGACAGATAGGTGATTTCCTGCAAAGTCGGAGAGAACCGCGGCGTCAGCACCAGGGTTCGACCGTCGGTCAGGAAGCGATGGTTCTCGCCATCCTGATCCATGATCGCCAGCCGTTTGACGCGGCGGTCATGGGGCCCCGACTCCGCGATATAGACGACCCTCGTATCGAAATAGCCGTCTTCCCCGGTGATCCGCTTGTAAATGGCGTCGCTGATGATGTGGGCGATGCGGCGCCAGTTGTTCGGCGCGGTGAAATAGGCCAGGCCCGCCATTTGCTGCTCGGCGAATACGTCCCAGAGCCGGAACTCCACCCTGAGACGGCCGTCTTCGAGAAACAGGACGCGTCCGTGGAGCAAGGCCTGGGCGTCGATCACCCGCCAGTCGCCGAACCGCGGCAGCGTCTCCATGGAAGGCCGCGCCTGAATAAACGCCTTGGGATCGACCGGTTGAAACAGGCCGGAACGCTCGAGATCGGCGGCGACGACGGAGGCGATATCGCGGCCCAGTCGGGAGGCCTCCTCCCCGCTCCCCTCGAAGTCGGCGACCGCGATCGGCAACGGCTGGACGACTCCACGGGTAATGTCGATCCGCAGATCGCTCGCCGCCGGCGTCGCCAAGCCGACGACCACAAGCCAAATCGCAACCGCCGCCAACGGCTTCCAACGCTTCAGCCCAGAGGTCTGGATCAGACATAGGGTCCCGACTATCATGTTCCGAACATCTCCTTGGGGTTGAACACCAGGGTCATCGTCTTCCATCGCTTAAACTTTTCCCGTGGCAATGTGAACGGATGGCACCGCGGGTTCAAGACCGCACGCACCGCGCTTTCCGCGGCCGCGCGGTAGAACGGATCGACGCGCATGCGCCCCCGGTCGGTGACGACGGCGGTGCGCGGAGTCCCGTCGATGTTCATTTCCACCCGAATCGAAACGATCATGTCCTCCGCGTCCTTGGCCCCGGCCGGGAGGTTCCAGCACCGTTCGATCTGTCGGCGCACCGCTTCGATCTCGCTCATCGTCAC
The DNA here is from genome assembly GCA_030622775.1 of Rhodospirillales bacterium. Classification (GTDB taxonomy): domain Bacteria; phylum Pseudomonadota; class Alphaproteobacteria; order Rhodospirillales; family Defluviicoccaceae; genus JAUXFS01. The sequence continues at coordinate 6,186 of JAUXFS010000051.1, forward strand.
CGGGAGACCCGCGTCGTAAGGTTCCGGCGACCTGCTCAGGGCGTTGGCCACCTGCGACTCCAGCGCCGACTCGGATTGTTTCGGTTCGGGTTTGCCGGCGGTTTTTGGCGGCCGCGCCTTCAGTTGTTCGACCGTTTTCAGCACGGATTCGAAAGCGTTTGGCGACGCCTGCTTTTGCTCGGGTTTGGGCTTTTTCTTGGATTCGGGCTTGGGCTTGGGCTTGGCCGATTTTGGCGGCGGTTTTGGCTTGGGCGTCGGCTTCTCGGCCTTCTCCGGCCGAACCACCGGCGTCGGCTTCGCCTTCGGAGGAACAAGCTTGGCCACCTCGGACTCCGGCGCCGGTTCGGGGGGGCGAGCCTCGGGCCTGACGGGAGGCAGCGGCGGCGGCGGCGGCGTCCGCTCGGCTTCGGATTTCGGCTTCGGCTTCGGCTTCGCCGTCGGTTTTGGCTTCGCCCCGGCCGACGGAACGTTGGTTTTTTCGGCCACGGTCACGATGTCGACGACCACCGGCGCTTCCGCCGGCAACATGTCCGGATCCAGCGCGGGGACACCGAAGTAAGCGACGGTGAACACCACCACGTGCAACAGCAAGGAATAGATCAACGGCTGCCGCATGATTCGCGTCAGGAACCCTTTTTGTCGGTTTCTCCGCTGCCGCCGGACGGCCCGGCGTCAAACGGCTCGGTGAGCAGCGCCACCTTGCTGAACCCCCCGGCGTGGATGGCGCTCATCACTTCCATGATCCGCCCGTAGTGAATCGCCTTGTCGCCGCGCACAAATATTCGGAGATCGGGCTTGCTGCCGGCGATCGCCTTGAGGCGCGGCACCAGCGCATCCATTTCCACTTCCGTGTCCTGCAGAAAGACCCTGCCGCGCCCGTCGATGCTGACGGCCAGGGGCTCGTCCTCGCCCCTGATCTCGGAGGCCTGGGTCTTCGGCAGGTCGACCTTCACGCCGACGGTCAACAGCGGCGCCGTGACCATGAAGATGACCAGAAGCACCAACATCACGTCGACCATCGGGGTCACGTTGATTTCGCTCATCGGACGCGTTCGCCGGCGTTTGACCGAATTCCGGCCCACCGAGCGATCGACGGACAACGCCATGATCAGGCCCTCTCTTCCATCTGCCGCGACAGGATGGCGAGGAACTCGCCGGCGAAGCCGTCGACACGACCGGCGTAGAGATCCAGGTCCTTCGAGATCTTGTTGTAGGCGAGCACCGCCGGAATCGCCGCCAGCAAACCCAGCGCGGTGGCGAACAGCGCCTCGGCGATCCCCGGCGCCACAACCGCGAGGCTGGTGTTCTTCGTCACCCCAATCGCCTGAAAACTGTTCATGATCCCCCAGACGGTTCCGAACAGACCGACGAACGGCGCCGTCGATCCGGTCGAGGCGAGGACGGTCATGTAGCGCTCGGTGCGGCCCAGCTCGCGACCGGCGGTGACCTGCATCACCCGCTCGATGCGTTCCTGCAGCCCAGCATCGGCGGGTTGTCGTCGCCTTGGCGGCGAGAGACCGCGCGACGCCATTCGCGCATCGCCGAGACGAAGACCGCCGACATCGGATCGCGGGGCTGGGGGCCGATACGGTCGTAGAGGTCGTCGATGGCGCCGCCCGACCAGAAGGCGGATTCGAACCGGTCGGCGCGGACGTTGAGTTGGCGCAGGTTGAAGGTCTTTTCAAAGATGATCGCCCAGCACCAGATCGACGCGACGAGGAGGAGAATGATGACGCCCTTGACCACCCAGCCGGCGCGCAGGAACAGCGTCCATACCGAAAAGTCGTAAGGGTTGACCGAACCGGCCAGGGCCGCCGCGTCGACGATGTTGTTTTCCATTCAGCACTCCCTTTCACAGGAGATCGATCCTATGGGTCGTTCCTGTTGCGAAATTCCTCGAGATGCGCGCGCAACGTCGCCGGAATCCGGGAAGGGCGGCCGGCGAGCGTCATGCAGGCGAGCTTGAGTGACATGCGAACCAAGTCCGCGCCATCGCGCCTGACCCACTGCTCCATGCCCAGCGAGGCGCCGCGCAGCCCGGTGATCCGGGTCACCACCTCCAGCCAGTCGTCGAGGCGCGCCGGCGCCAGGAAATCGGCGGTGCAGTGGCGGACGGCGAAGACGACCCCCTCCTCCGCCATCATTCCCGAGTGGTTCAAACCGAGAGACCGCATCATCTCCGTTCGCGCCCGCTCGGCGAACCTGAGGTAGTTGGCGTAATAGACGATGCCGGCGGCGTCGGTATCCTCGTAGTACACCCGCAGCGGATACACGTGCGCATGGCCATCGAAAGCCCCGGGCGGTGGATCACTCACCGGTATTCTCGTCGATCAGTTCGAGTTGCCCGACATTGGCTGCGCCCGGCAGGCCGAGATGCCGGTAGGCCTGATCGGCCAGCGACCGGCCGCGCGGCGTGCGCAGGATGAACCCTTGCTGGATC
>JAUXFS010000253.1 GCA_030622775.1 Rhodospirillales bacterium
GGGATCCCCGATTGCCAGCATCGGCATGAGAACATAGCATGTCGTTTCGCCTGGAGGGCAGAATTGGAGTATACGTGCGGATGAGGACCGGCCCCCAAGGCATGCGGGCGTTGGCGGAGACGATCGCCAAGCTGACCCGTCCGGCGTTCGGCCGGCGCGGTTTTGCCGGCGGCGCGATCATTGCCGAGTGGTCGGCCATTGTCGGCGAAAGCCTCGCCAACCATAGCGCTCCGGAGAAGGTCAGCTACCCACCCGGCAGCACCACCGAGGGGACGTTGCAGCTGCGAATCGCCCGCGGCGGCCTGGCCACCGAACTGCAACATCTGGAGCCGGTTCTGATCGAACGCATCAACGGCTACTTCGGTTACCGGGCGGTTGCCCGGCTGCGGTTCATCCACGGTCCGCTGCCCGAACGGGCCTCGCCCAAGCCTCCGTCGACGCGGCCGCTCACCCCCGAGGAGGAAAAAAAACTGGCCGACCATCTCGTCGCCGTCGAGGACCCGAAGCTGCGGCATGTGCTGGAGGACCTCGGCCGCAGCATCATCGGCCGAACGACCCCGGGCCGGGACGGTTCTCCCGGCAAGACAAGGTAACCTTCCATAAACCCGCGGATGGCATATTGGCCATGGGCACGCCGGGCGCCGGATGGACCGAGAGCCGGCCGCGGTTTTTTCCGAGGGCACACCTCACGGAGCGCTTGTGTAACGGCGCGGCTGATATTATAGTCTCACAAAATGTTGTGTCGGGGAGGCACGATTGTCCAGATTGATACAAGGTATAGCGGTCCTGCTGCTTGTGGTTCTGGTCGGCGTGCGCGCCGTCGGGGCCGCCTCCGTCGACGAAATGTTGGCCGAAAGGGCATTGGGCGACGAAGCCGCTCCGGTCACCATCGTCGAGTACTCGTCGCTCGCCTGCCCGCACTGCGCGACATTCCATAGCCAAACGCTTCCGCAAATCAAGGAAGCCTACATCGATACCGGCAAGGCGCGCCTAGTCTACAGGGACTATCCCTTGGGCACACCGGCGATGGCGGCGGCGTTGATCGCCCGTTGCGTCGATCCGAGCCGGTACTTCGGCTTCGTCAACATGCTCTATCGAAGCCAGGCAACCTGGGCCGGGAGCGCCAAACCGCTCGACGACCTGAAACAGATGAGCCGATTCGCCGGCTTGTCGGAGGCCGATTTCAATGCCTGTCTCGAAAACAGGGCGTTGCTTCAGGGCATCCAAGGGCGTGCGGCCCAAGCCCAGAAGGAGGCCGGGGTCAACTCCACCCCCACGTTTTTCGTCAACGGACGCAAAATCGTCGGAGCGCAGGGTTTCGAAGCATTCAAGGCCGTGATCGACGAAGAACTCGAAAAGGCGCCTTGAGGTCTTGAGGTAGAGGACGAAAAACCGTCTTGTTGCAGTTCACCAAGCTACGGATCACCGGTTTCAAGTCGTTCGTCGAACCGACCGAGCTCCTGGTCGAACCGGGCATGACCGGCATCGTCGGCCCCAACGGCTGTGGGAAGTCGAACCTGGTCGAGGCTTTACGGTGGGTCATGGGCGAATCGTCCGCCAAGCAGATGCGCGGCGGCGAGATGGACGATGTCATCTTCGGGGGCACCGCCGACAAACCGCAGCGCAACATCGCCGAGGTCGTCCTCGAACTCGACAACTCCGGGCGATTCGCGCCGCCGCCGTTCGATGATAGCGATCAGTTGCATGTCAGTCGCCGGATCGAGCGGGCGAAGGGCTCCGTCTACCGCGTCAACGGCAAGGAGCTTCGCGCCCGCGATGTGCAGTTGTTGTTTGCCGACGCGGCGACAGGCGCGCGTTCGGCGGCGCTGGTCAGTCAGGGACAGATCGGCAAGCTGATCGCCGCCAAACCCACGGACCGTCGGGTTCTGCTGGATGAAGCGGCGGGGATTTCCGGCCTGCATTCGCGCCGCCACGAAGCCGAGCTTCGCCTGCGCGGGGCGGAAACCAATTTGGAACGGGTCGACGACGTGCTGGTCACCCTCGAGACCCAGTTGCAGAGCCTGAAGAAACAGGCGCGACAGGCGACGCGTTATCGCAATTTGTCCGCTCATATCCGCAAATCGGAAGCGACGTTCTTTTATCTCCGGTGGCGGGCCGCGGAACAAGCGATGGCCCAGGCGAAGCAGCGTCTCGAGGAGACCGAAGCCGCGGTCTCGGAGCTCACCGGGCGCGCCGCCGCCGCCGCCGCACGGCAGGCCGAGGCCGCCACGGCTCTTCCCGATTTGCGCCGGACCGAGGCCGAAGCGGCGGCGGCCCTTCAGCGGCTGATCATCGCCCGCGACGGGCTCGAGGCGGAGGAGCGGCGTATCGAGTCCGACCGCAACGCCTGCCGGCTGCGTCTCGAACAGATCGCCGCCGACCTGAACCGGGAGCAGACGCTCGCCGCCGATGCCGAATCGGCCTTGGCGCGGCTGAAATCGGACGGTGAGCGGATCGAGGCCGGATGCCGGGGGGAACAGGAAGCCCATGCGCGCGCCGCTTCGGCCCTGAAGGAAGTGCTCGCCAAGGTCGAGACCGACGATACCGCCCTTTCCGAACTCACCGAACGGGTGGCTGTCCATGAAGCGCGCCGGACGGCTCTGGCCCGCGCCGCCGAGGAGTTGGACGGCCGCAGGCAACGGCTGACCGCACGGGCGGCCGACATCGCCCGGCAGCGCGCGGTGCTCGACGCGGAGCAAACCCCCGACATCGCGGCGATCGAGGCCGCCGTCGCCGAGGCGCGCGCGGCCTTGGAATCGGCCCGCTCGGACGTGGAAACGACGGAAAGCCACCGCGCGGCCGCAGCCGACCAGTCGACCGCCGCCGTCACCGGGTTGCAGGCCGCCGAAGGCGCGATGACACGCCTGCGGGCCGAAGAGAGGGCCCTGGCCGAGGTGGCCGAGACCGGGGACTCCGATCAGTGGACACCGATGCTCGACGCCGTCACCGTCGAGCCGGGCATGGAAATCGCGCTCGCGGTGGCGCTCGGCGACGATCTCTCGGCCCCCACCGACGAGTCGGCGCCGGTCCACTGGCGGGCTCTGCCCCCGCCGGCGGACCCACCGCCGCTCATCGCCGGCGCCCGGCCGCTCGCCGATTTCGTTCGCGGTCCGGCGGAGCTGACGCGGCGGCTGTCGCAGGTTGGGGTCATCGACGACGATGCCGACGGCGCCGATCTTCAAAACCGCCTCCTCCAGGGTCAGCGTTTTGTCACCCGCGCCGGCGCCCTGTGGCGATGGGACGGTTACGCCATGTCGGCCGGCGCGGTCAACGCCGCCGCCATCCGCCTCGAACAACGCAATCGCCTGGCGAAGGTTCGAAACGCCCTGACCGAGGCCATTGACGTGGCCGCGGCCGCCGAACGGCGGGCCACCGACGCTCGCGCCGCCGCCGCGACCGCCGTCGACGCGGCCCAGGCTGCGCGCAGGGTTCGCCAAGCCGCCGACGCCACCCACGAACAGGCGCGGGAAGCCCACGCCGACGTCCGTCAACGGGCGGCCGAACGAACCTCGCGGCTGACCGCGCTCGGCGAGAGCGGGTCCGCCATCGCCGCCGAGCTGGCCGAGACCGAAGCCGCCGCCGAAACCACCCGTCGCGAGATCGAGAGATTGCCGGACGTGGCCGCCGCCAAGGACTCGATCACGGCGAAACGCGCCGAGTTGGCCGGGCTGAGGGCGTTGCAGGTGGAACGGCAAGCCGCCCACGACGGGTTGCTCCGCGAAGCCGCGGCCCGCCGACGCCGGCTTCAGGCGATTGCCGGGGAGATGGACTCGTGGCGGACCCGTCGCGATGCCGCCGGCCACCAGATCGAAGTGTTCCGGTCCCGCCAGGAAGCCACGGAGACGGAAAACCGACGGCTGTCGGTGCTTCCCGGTGAAATCATCGGCAAACGCCAAGCCCTGTTGAACGAGATCGAGACCGTCGAGCAGCGCCGCCGGACCGCCGCCGACCGGCTGACGGCAGCCGAAACCCGGCTCGCGGACGCCGACCGGACCGTGAAGGCGGCGGAAGCGGCGTTGCTCGAGGCCCGCGAGAATCGGGTGCGGGCGGAGGGAACCGTCGAGCAGGCCGAACAGGCCAACGACGACGTCGCCGAACGCATCGCCGAACGCCTCGACGTGCCCCCCGCGCAACTGGCCGATGTTGCCGGCATCAAAGCGGACGATGCGCTTCCGGAGTTGGAAGCCGAGGAACGCCGCCTCGAGCGTCTCCGCCGGGAACGGGAGGTCATGGGACCGGTCAACCTCCGTGCCGATCAGGAAGCGGCGGAGCTCACCGAGCAAATGCAGAGCCTCGATTCAATATCACGCTGTCAGGAGTAACAACCACGGACGTCGAGATAGAGATCCTGGGCGCAGTAACCGAC
>JAUXFS010000003.1 GCA_030622775.1 Rhodospirillales bacterium
CAACGTATCGGCGGCATGATCGGCGAAAGCAGCGACCTGAGGCGGCTGATCCGCTCGCCGGTGATTTCCCGGGACGAGCAGGGCAAGGCGATGGACGCGCTGTTGGAGAAAGCCGAGATCAGTGATCTCACCCGCCGGTTCGTCGGCCTCGTGGCGCGCAACCGGCGCCTGTTCGCGCTGCCCGACATGATCGCCGCCTACCAGGACATGCTGGCCGGTCGTCGCGGCGAGACCTCGGCCGAGGTGGTTTCCGCCAAGGCGTTGACCAAGGCGCAACTCTCCGGCATTGCCGAGACTCTCACCAAGGCCGTGGGCACCAAGGTCGCCCTGGCCGCCAGCGTCGATCCGGACATTCTTGGCGGGCTGGTCGTCAAGGTCGGATCGCGGATGATCGATAGTTCGCTGCGTACAAAGCTGAGTCGCATGCGCCTTGCCATGAAGGGGGTTGGGTGATGGAAATCCGTGCCGCGGAAATCTCCGCCATTCTCAAGGAACAAATTGCCAAGTTTGGAACCGAGGCGGAGGTTGCCGAGGTCGGAACCGTCCTCTCGATCGGTGACGGTGTGGCCCGTGTCTACGGGATGGACAAGGTCGAGGCCGGCGAGATGGTCGAATTCCCCGACGGCACCAAGGGGATGGCCCTCAACCTGCAGGAAGACAACGTCGGCGTCGTGCTGTTCGGCGACGACCGCAACATCGGCGAGGGTGACACGGTCAAGCGAACCGGCGCCATCGTCGACATCCCGGTGGGCAAGGGGCTGTTGGGTCGCGTCGTCAACGGTGTCGGCGAGCCGATCGACGGCAAGGGGCCGATCGATGCCGTGGAGCGGCGTGTCGCCGACGTCAAGGCGCCCGGCATCATCCCGCGCAAGTCGGTGCACGAGCCGATGCAGACGGGGATCAAGGCGATCGACACCCTGATCCCGGTCGGCCGCGGCCAGCGGGAACTGATCATCGGCGATCGCCAGACCGGCAAGACCGCGATCATCATCGATACCATCCTCAATCAGAAGCGGATCAACGAGGCGGCTACCAGCGAGGCGGACAAGCTCTACTGCGTGTATGTGGCGATCGGGCAGAAGCGGTCCTCGGTGGCGCAGTTCGTCAAGATGCTGCAGGATTTCGACGCGATGGACTACAGCGTCGTGGTTGCCGCCACCGCCTCCGCGGCGGCGCCGCTGCAGTTCCTGGCGCCCTATGCCGGCTGCACCATCGGCGAGTATTTCCGCGACAACGGCATGCATGCGGTGGTCTTCTACGACGATCTGTCGAAGCAGGCGGTCGCCTACCGGCAGATGTCCTTGCTGATGCGCCGGCCGCCGGGACGCGAGGCCTATCCGGGCGACGTTTTCTATCTGCATTCGCGATTGCTCGAGCGGGCGGCGAAAATGAGCGATGAATACGGCGGGGGATCGCTGACGGCATTGCCGGTCATCGAGACCCAGGCCGGTGACGTTTCCGCGTACATTCCGACCAACGTCATCTCCATCACCGACGGCCAGATCTTCCTGGAAACCGAACTGTTCTATCGGGGTATCCGGCCGGCGGTGAACGTCGGCATCTCGGTCAGCCGTGTCGGCTCGGCGGCCCAGATCAAGGCGATGAAGAAGGTCGCCGGCAGCATCAAGCTGGAACTGGCCCAGTACCGGGAAATGGCGGCTTTCTCTCAGTTCGCGTCCGATCTCGATGCCGCGACCCAGAAGCTGCTCGCCCGTGGCGAGCGGTTGACCGAGTTGCTGAAGCAGGGGCAGTTCGTGCCCTATCCCATCGAGGAGCAGGTGGTCGCCATCTATTCCGGCGTGCGCGGCTATCTGGACGAAATCCCCGCCGCCGAGGTCGTCCGGTTCGAAGCCGCGCTGCTGGACGATATCCGTGCCAACGGCAGTGATATTCTCGACGCGATCCGGACGGACAAGGACATCTCGGAGGATACCGAGAAAAAGTTGGCGGCGTTCCTCGACCGGTTCAGCAAAGCATTCTCGTGATCTTGGTTCCGCAGACGAGCTCACAACCTCGGGAATAGCGTCGCATGCCTAGCCTCAAGGATCTCAAGATCCGCATCAACAGCGTCGAGTCGACGCGGAAGATCACCTCGGCCATGAAGATGGTGGCGGCCTCGAAGCTGAAGAGGGCGGAAGGCGCGGCTCAAGAGGGACGTCCCTATGCTCAGCGCATGGAGCGGATGCTGTCTCATTTGATCGCGAGCCTGGCGAACCTCGAGACGGCGCCGAAGCTGCTTTCCGGATACGGAGGCGACGGTTCGCACCTGCTGGTGGTGGTCACCGGCGACCGCGGATTGTGCGGCGGCTTCAACAGCAGCATCGTTCGCGAGGCGAAGCGGCAGGTCGCCGCCCTTCAACAGCAGGGAAAACAGGTCAAGATCCTGTGCCTCGGCCGCAAGGGGCGTGACGGCTTGGGGGGTGAGTTCCGTCCGTTGATCGTCGATACCGTCGAACAGATTACGCGGACAGGAGCCCAGTTCGGGCCGGCGCGGGACATCGCCCGGCGTTTGCGCAACATGTTCGACAACCGCGACTTCGATGTCTGCACCATCATCTACAACACCTTCAAGTCGGCGATGACCCAGGAGGTGACGACAAAGCAGATCATCCCGTTCCCGGTGCCCGACCTTGCCGTCGAGGACGAGAAGGCCGGCTCCACGCCGGGCGCGACATACGAGCTGGAACCGGCCGACGATCTTCTTCTCGGCGCGTTGCTGCCGGCCAACCTGTCGATGCAGGTGTTTCGCGCGTTGCTGGAGAGTTTCGCTTCCGAACAGGGGGCACGGATGACCGCCATGGACAACGCTACCCGCAACGCCGGCGATATGATCGGCAGCTTGAGGCTGACCTACAACCGCCGCCGGCAGGCCGCCATTACCACGGAACTCATCGAGATTATTTCCGGCGCCGAGGCGGTGTAGCGCCCCGGCCGCGTAGGATGCACGGATTGCCAAAGGAGCTTTCGCAATGACCAGCAAGAACGCTATCGGCACCATCACTCAGGTCATGGGCGCCGTGGTCGACGTGCGCTTTGAGGGAGACCTCCCGGAGATCCTCAACGCCCTCAACGTCCAGCACCAGGGAAAAACGCTGGTCCTCGAGGTTGCCCAGCAGTTGGGCGAGTCGACGGTGCGCACGATTGCCATGGATATCACCGACGGCCTCGTCCGTGGCCAGGAAGTCGTCGACACCGGCAACCCGATCATGGTTCCGGTGGGTCCCGAGACCCTTGGCCGGATCATCAACGTCGTCGGCGAGCCGGTGGACGAACGGGGGCCGGTCGAAACGAAAAAGACACTGCCGATTCACCGACTCGCGCCGACGTTCCTGGAGCAGTCGACCGAGACCGAGATTTTGATCACCGGCATCAAGGTCATCGACCTCATCGAGCCCTACGCCAAGGGCGGCAAGGTCGGCCTGTTCGGCGGCGCCGGCGTCGGCAAGACGGTGATCATCATGGAGTTGATCAACAACATCGCCAAGGCCCACGGCGGTTACTCGGTGTTCGCCGGCGTCGGCGAGCGGACCCGCGAGGGCAACGACCTCTATCACGAGATGATCGAGTCCGGCGTCATTCAGCTCGACGGTCCGGGCTCGAAGGCGGCCCTGGTGTACGGCCAGATGAACGAGCCGCCGGGAGCCCGCTCCCGCGTCGGGCTCACCGGCCTCACCGTCGCCGAGTACTTCCGCGACGAGGAGGGCCAGGACGTGCTGTTCTTCGTCGACAACATCTTTCGCTTTACCCAGGCTGGCTCCGAAGTGTCGGCGTTGCTGGGCCGCATTCCGTCGGCGGTGGGTTATCAGCCGACCCTGGCCACCGACATGGGCACGTTGCAGGAGCGGATCACGTCGACCAAGAAGGGATCGATTACCTCGGTGCAGGCGATCTATGTCCCGGCCGACGACCTCACCGATCCGGCGCCGGCGGCCTCGTTCGCCCATCTGGACGCGACCACCGTGCTCAGCCGTTCGATCGCCGAACTCGGCATCTATCCGGCGGTGGATCCACTCGATTCCACCTCGCGGGTGCTCGACCCTCGGGTGGTCGGCGACGAGCACTACCAGATCGCCCGCGAGGTTCAGCGGATTCTGCAGACCTACAAGTCGCTGCAGGATATCATCGCCATCCTCGGCATGGACGAGCTTTCCGAAGAGGACAAGCTTGTCGTGGCGCGCGCCCGCAAGATTCAGCGCTTCCTCAGCCAGCCGTTCCACGTCGCCGAGGTGTTCACCAGCATCCCTGGTGTGTTCGTCAGCCTCGAGGACACCATCAAGGGCTTCAAGGCCATCATCGCCGGCGAGTACGACCACCTGCCGGAGGCGGCCTTCTACATGGTCGGGACCATAGAAGAGGCGGTGGAAAAGGCGAAGAAGATGGCGGAGGAAGCGGCTTAGGCATAGCCGGCGGAGAGCGAATGCGATGACCGAGAAGTTCCTGTTCGAGATTGTAACGCCTGCCCAGATGATGCGTTCCGAGGAGGCGGACTTGGTGGTGATTCCCGGCGGCGGCGGCAATTTCGGCGTTCTGGCCGGGCATGCGCCGATCCTGTCCACCCTCCGGCCGGGCGTGATCGAGATCATGGACAAAAACCTGAAGGTTCTCGACCAGATCTTCGTCGAGCAGGGTTTCGCCGAGGTGACGCCCGAACGGTGCACCGTGCTCGCCGAGGAGGCGATGCGGGTCGACGAGATCACCCGCGACGAGTCCGAGGCTCGGCTGAAACACGCCCACGATTCGCTTCTGGTTGCCGACACCTTCGGTGTCAGACTTGGCGCCGAACGCGAACTGAGGGCGGCGGAAGCGATGTGCGAAGCCCTCGATGCCTACGAGGCATCCCAAGGAAGGTCGCACTAATACCGACTTGCAGAGCTTTCCCGGCGAAATGAACTCCGGGAACCGACGGCCCCGCGATCGCTGGAAGTTGGACGAGGCTGATGAGACTGTACCTGATCCAGCACGGCGAAGCGGTGGCGAAAGAGGTTCATCCCGATCGGCCTTTGACGGATTCGGGGCGTGACGACGTCCGCCTCGTCGGCGCCCTGCTTGCCGGCGCCGGCGTCGGGATTTCCCGGGTCATCAACAGCGGCAAGGCGCGGGCGCGCCAGACGGCGGAGATCCTCGCGTCCGCCGTTGCCCCCGGGATCACCGTGGACGACGTGCTCAGTGGTCTCGCGCCCAACGACTCGACCGACTGGTTGGCCGGCGCCGTCGATCGGTGGACCGGGGATACCATGGCCGTCGGCCACCTTCCGTTCATGGGCAGGATGGTATCGCGGCTGGTCGCGGGCTCCGAGGAGGGCGGGATCGTCGATTTCAGGCCGGCGACCGTCGTCTGCGTGGAGCGCGGGGAAGCTGGCGCCGGAGGGACCGCCGGATGGATGATCGCCTGGATGGTGCGGCCGGAGTTGCTCGGCCGCTGACGGCTGCCCCAACGTTGGCGCATTCCTCGTTGGCGCATTCCTGGAACCTGTCGACGAGCGAGGCGGTGGCGTTGCAAAAGCGCCTGGCGACCGAGGTCGTCCGGGAGGATCGGCTGGGATCGGTTCGCCGGGTGGCGGGCGTCGACGTCGGCTATGGCAAGCGGGGCGGCGACGCGCGTGCCGCCGTCGTCGTTCTCGATCTTGCGGACCTTACGGTGCTGGAATCGGTGACCGCCACCCGCGCGGTCGCGTTTCCGTACGTGCCGGGGCTTCTGTCGTTCCGCGAGGCGCCGGTGGCGATCGAGGCGCTCGGCAAGCTTCGCATTCGGCCCGACTTGCTGCTCTGCGACGGCCAGGGCATCGCCCATCCGCGCCGTCTCGGCATCGCCAGTCACCTCGGCCTGTTGCTCGACATCCCGTCCATCGGCGTCGCCAAGTCGCGACTGATCGGAACCCACGAAGATCCCGGGCCGCGACGCGGCGACTGGGCGCCGCTTGTGAACAAGGGCGAGGTGATCGGCGCCGTCTTGCGCACCCGGCCCGGCACCAAACCGATCTACGTGTCCATCGGCCACAGGATCGGCCTCGACACGGCGGTCAGTTGCGTGATGCGGTGCACGACGCGCTTTCGGCTTCCGGAGACGACCCGTGCCGCCGACCGGCTGTCGAAGGTCGCGGTCGTTGCCGACGTGTGACGGAACCCCGGCCGGCTCGAATAGGCAATCTACCGTGCGCGGCCAATTTCGTTTGCAATTGAATCGACCCGCTTCCACGCTAATATCAGTACACGTTGGTATAAACTGAGCGGCGGCGGCGCGATTCCGGCAGACCGCCACATCGGTTCGGCCCAAAGGCCGGCAATCGCGTGGTTGCGGCGGGGCCAGAGGCGGTTCGGGGCAGCCGTTGGCAATGATCGGTACCTTGGCTTCTTTCGACCCAGTGATCACCACGGAAAGAAGGTTTTATCGTGAAGCTCGACATCAACCAGATTGGTCGGATCGAAAGCCTCATGGGGATCAACCCGATGCCCGACGACCATCCGGGGATGGAGGATTTCAGCGCGGCCTTTGGCGAGCATACGTTCTATCTGAGCGAGGAAGGGCTGGTGATCTGGGAGTGGCTCGAGGGCCCGGAGACGGACGGACTGCCGATTGTCGCGGTGATCCTGGCGGGATGGGTCGATGAAAAGAAATCCTCACTGACGTCCCATCAACCAAGAATCACCGAGATCATCCTCCCTCTTGCCCCGACCACCCCGGAAGCAATGTCCTGAGGGTGCAATTCGCCCGCAGGTGAGATTGGATTAAAGGCGCCGACACTTCCGGCTCGCGCGCACGCGAAACCGAGATCCGCGTCGATTATTCGTTGACAACCCGAAACAAATGTTCTTTCTTTGTTCTTTCCTGCGGCGGGCCGAACATGAAGGCCTGCCATGCGAAGCCGCGCGCGGAACCGCTCGGGTTTCGGGCGGATCGGGTTATGGAGGGATCGACATGTCCTGCCGTTGGGTGTCGCCAATTCGCTTCGATGGTCCCGCGGGCGGCGGTGTCCGCGCCTCCGGGAAACCGGCGCCAAGCTCATCGGATGGCCGGTGCGATGGTTTGCCGCCGACGCGCCCGCCACGGCGAACCCTTTGGCGGCGATTCCTTCGATGATGGGTCGGCGGCCGGTCATCCACTGGCTTTTGTTGCTTTCCTTGGTGGCGATGTGGGGGAGTTCCTTCATGCTGACCAAGGTCTCGGTCGCGGCCATTCCGCCCTCGATCGTCGTTGCCGGGCGGCTCGCCATCGCCGCGGTTCTGCTTTTCGGCGCGCTGGTGATCGCCGGCAGGCGCCTGCCGGGTTGGGGGCGCCACTGGCTGTTCTTCATCGCGATGGCGCTCGTCGGCAATTGCATCCCCTTTTGGCTGATCAGTTGGGGACAGCAAGGGATCGACAGCGGACTGGCGGGGATCCTGATGGCGATCATGCCTCTGACGACCCTGGTCCTCGCCCATCTTTTCGTCGAGGGTGAACGGCTGAATCGGTCGAGGGTCGCGGGTTTTTTGACCGGATTTTGCGGAATCGTGATCCTCGTCGGACCGGAAGCCGCGCTGGAATTCGAAGCCGGCGGGTCCGCGCTCGTGTCCGAATTGGCGGTGCTGGCGGGCGCCGTATGCTATGCGGTCGCCACCATCGTCGCCCGCCGCAGACCCAAGAGCGACGCCCTCGTCGCGGCTTCGGGGGTGATGATCGCCGCCGCCGCGATCATGGCGCCGATTGCCGCCGTCAGCGACGGCGCCCGGCCTTTCGAACTCTCGCCGGTCGCCGCGTCCGCCGTCGCCGTCCTCGGCGTGATGTCGACGGCTTTGGCGACGGTGGTCTATTTCAAGCTGATCACCCTGGCGGGCCCGAGTTTCCTGTCGCTGATCAACTATCTCATTCCGTTGTGGGCGGTGCTCCTCGGCACGATGGTGCTCGGCGAAACGCCCGAGTGGACGGCGCTGATCGCCCTGGTTCTGGTGTTGTCGGGAATCGCCTTGAGCGAGGCCGGTTCCGCGGCGGTCGGGACCAAGCGACCCAATCTCCGGTGAAGAGCCGTCCGAACCGCCGCTGATTGTCCGATGAAACGAACAAGGCGGCGGCACGGGTGGTTTAGGTTTGCCCGATTCGCCCGTTCGACCCGTCTCACGGCTTTCGGTATTGCCGATTGCTCCCGTTGCGCCGGGCCTCCCGGCGAGGACAAACGGCTTTTTCCGCGCCTCGACATGATGGGGTTTTTTTACCCTCCCGGTGCCCGACGCCGAAGCTTGCCACGCCTGCCAGGGGCGCCGGGAGCCGTCGGGATACGATGGTAAGTAATTGTATCGGCGTAACAAACCGTAACAAAGATTGATTTGAGGGGTGGGCGGGACGCTGTTACTTCTTTATGAAGAGGATTGTGTCGAGGAATTTAAACCGAGTATTGAGAGTAAGATATTAAAGAATAACTGCGCCGGACGGTGATGCCTTGTTGAATGGATGTTGGCGCGGCGCTAGAATACGATGCGGGGGAAGGAGATTCGGGCGGACGGTGTTATTCGAGTTTTTTGGCGCGGTGTGCCGCAAAGCATTGAATAATCCAATATCCTGAGCCCCTTTCATTGGTTGGAACTCGTATCTGTTGGGCGGGTTCCAAGAGTCGGATAGAGTGGCGGGGTAGTCGATTTGCGGAGCAACCGAGTTAGAGGCCAGGGCAAAGCCGCGAGGAATGCCGCGGGCGCAGCCGGTGTCACGTGAGCGTAATCGATCCTTCCCGTCGGAGTGCCGCAAGTCGAAGCGGATTTGGATGTTCATTCGTCGATTTTGAGCGACCCTGGAGCCCAATGAAAAGAAACATGGATCGTCGTCGTTTGGTCGCTGCAATTCAGGGATCGAGGAGGAGGTGGGGATGGTGCATCTGACCGCGACCTCGAACCCGAACCTGCCGATGCGTATCGCCGATTTCGAAACGGTTACCGAAGGCCTGGATTACGCGGCGAAGGGTCAGACGGGGTATTGTTTCTTCTCGACCCGTGGCGAACTGGCGCAAGCGCTACCGTACGCGGAAATCCGTGAGAGGGCCGTCGATCTGGCGCATCGCCTGACGGCGTGCGGTTTCGAGCGGGGAAGACGCTTCGCCATCATCGCCGAGACGACCCCCGACTTCGCGGTCTTTTTCTACGGTTGCCAGTACGCGGGCCTGATCCCGGTTCCGCTGCCCCTCAGCGTCAACCTCGGCGGCCACGATACCCATGTCGCGCGGCTTCGCGGCATGCTTTCGGCGGCAAGGCCCGTGGCCGCGGTGGCGTCCGCCGATTTCGTCGGATCGTTGCGAGAGGCCACCGAGGGGCTTGGTGTCGAGATGGTGGGAACGCCCGACGCGTTTTACGGTCTCCCGGACAAGGGAGGCAGCCTGCGCCCCCTCGACAAGAACGAGCCTTGCTACATCCAGTACTCGTCCGGCAGCACCAGCCAGCCGCGCGGCGTTCTGGTGACGCAAAAGGCGATCAACAGCAACGCCCGGGCGATCGGATTTTCCGGGCTGCAACTGAAGCCGGGCGATCGCGCCACGTCATGGCTGCCCCTCTATCACGACATGGGGCTGGTCGGGTTCTGTCTCGCGCCGATGCTGTCCCAGGTGTCGGTCGACTACCTGGCGACCACCACTTTCGCGCTGCGCCCGCGCACCTGGCTCAAAGTGCTTTCCGAGACCAGCGGCACGATCTCCTTCAGTCCGACTTTCGGCTACGGGCTCTGCGTGCGGCGCGCAGCCAAAGGGAACGGCGGGCAGTTCGATCTTTCGTCCTGGCGAATCGCGGGTGTCGGCGGCGAGATGGTGCGGGCGAAGGTCCTCAACCAGTTTGCCGAGACCTTTGCCGCAGCCGGTTTCGACTCCAAGGCGTTCGTGCCCAGCTATGGCCTCGCCGAGGCGACGCTGGCCGTCAGCTTCGCACCGCTCGGCGAAGGGATCAGGGTCGACCGCGTCGACCGCGAGGAATACGAGCGGACCGGCCGCGCGATCGAGGCGAAAAAGAACGGGGGCGCCCCGCCGAAGACGCGCTCGTTCGTCACCTGCGGGAGGGTCTTGCCCGGGTATGGCGCGGAGATACGTGACGAAAACGGTCAGGGCCTGCCCGACCGCACCATCGGGCGGATCTGCATCCAGGGCCCGAGTTTGATGGACGGCTACTATCGCAATCCCGAGGCGACCCGTCAGGTGATGATGGCGGACGGTTGGCTCGACACCGGCGACATGGGCTACATGATCGACGGTGAACTGGTGGTTACCGGCCGCAAGAAGGACATGATCATCTGCAACGGCCGCAATATCTGGCCGCAGGACCTGGAATGGGCGATCGAGAACGTGGCCGGCATTCGCAGCGGTTGCGCCGCGGCGTTCTCCGTGGCCGATGGCGACGACGAAGAACGGGTGGTCGTCGTTGCCGAGAGCTACCTCACCGAGGCGGCGAAACAGGACGCGCTGATCCGGGAAATCGCCGGGATCATTCACAAGTCGGCCGGAGTCCATTGCGAGGTGGTCCTGGTTCCGACCCGGTCGCTGATCTACACGTCGTCCGGAAAACTCAGCCGATCGGCGGCGAAGACCCAGTACCTCGGTAGCTCCAACCGGCCCATTGATCCGGGACCGGAAAACCCTCTGCTCCACGGTAGCGCAAACCGTCTCGCGGTCGCGGCCGGCGAGTAGATTTCCACCATCGAAAACGCGGTGCCGCTCGTGCCGACTAGCACCGGTCCACGAGCGGATCTCGTCGCGCTGACGGGGGCGAGCGGCTTCGTCGGCCGGGCGCTGGCGGCGACTCTCGTCCGTCGCGGTTGGCGGGTGCGCGCGCTGGCCCGCCGCCCCGGGTCTCTCTCCGACCTGAGCGGGGTCGAAGTCGTGCCGGGATCGCTGGAGAACCCCGAAAGCCTGCGCCGTCTTGTCGCCGACGCCGGTACGGTGGTCCATTGCGCCGGGGCGATCAAGGCCCGCGGCGCCCAGGAATTCTACGATATCAACGCCGCCGGAACGGCTCGCCTCGCCGCCATCGCCGCCGAGGCCGTCCGGCCACCCCGATTTCTGCTGATCTCGTCGCTGGCCGCCCGCGAACCCGAGCTCAACGCGTATGCCGGCAGCAAGCGACGGGCCGAGGAGGAACTCGCCGGTCACGGGGACGATCTTTCGTACTGCATCGTGCGCCCACCGGCCGTCTATGGCCCCGGCGACCGCGAAACCCTCGAACACTTCCGTCAGTTCGTCCGAGGATTCGCCATTGTTCCGGCGGGCTCGAAGGCGCGATTTTCCCTGATCTTCGTCTACGATCTGGCGAACGCGGTGGCCGAATTGCTGGATGCGCCGGCGTGGGCCGGAAGCATCATCGAAGTGGACGACGGACGGGAGGGCGGCTATTCGTGGAGGGACGTCATCACCATCGCCGGCGATCATCTCGGCCGCACGGTCCGACGCATACCGGTGCCGTTCTCGCTGGTGTGGTTGCCGGTGGCCATCGGCCAGACCGTCGCCACGTTGTTGGGGAAGACGCCGATGGTGACGACGACGAAGCTCCGGGAGCTGTTTCACCCCGACTGGGTCAGCCGATCGAGATCCGGCACCCCTCTCGCGGACTGGCGACCCGAAACGGATTTCAAAGAAGGTTTTGGACGCACGGTGCTGTGGTATAAGCAAGCGAACTGGCTATAGGCGCCAGGAGATCGATTCTCCGTTCGCGAAGCTTTTCCGGAACCCGGGATCGGGGGGTGGCCGGCGCCCAGAATATGCGCGACATCCGGGAACGATTCGGAATGGAATGCGGGGGTGATATGGACAAGAGCGTCGATGCCGTGGTCGCGGATCTTTGCGACATGCTGCAGCAATACAACAAGGAAGGCATCGAGCTGACGGCCGCGACCAATCTCGGCTCGGAGCTCAATATCGACTCGGTCGAGGTCATGGATCTGATCATGGAGATCGAGGACAAGTTCGATATCGATATCCCGATCAACATGGTTTCCGACATCGAGCGGATCGGGGACCTGGCGAAGCTCGTTTGCCAGCGGTTGGAGGGGCGCTGAGCATGGATATCTTCGACAAATACGCGCTGGCGTCGGGTCGCCACGATCGCGTGCTCGAGGTCGGCAGCGATCCTTTCAACCTTCGCATGGAAGAGATCTATTCGGCCACCGAGGCGCGGGTCAACGGTCGCAGGACGATCCTTGTCGGAACCAACAACTACCTGGGAATTACCTTCGATCCCGCGTGCACCGAGGCCGCGATCGACGCCATCCGGAAGTACGGCACCGGCACGACGGGCTCGCGGATCGCCAACGGCACCTATTCCGCCCACCTGGCGTTGGAGGAAGTCCTCTCCCGTTTTCTCAAACGGCGCTCGACGATGGTGTTCCCGACCGGATACCAAGCCAACCTCGGCATCCTCGCCGGTCTCGCCGGCGCGAGCGACACCATTTTCCTCGACGCCGACTCCCACGCCAGCATCTACGACGGCAGCCGTCTGAGCGGCGCGACGCTGGTCCGCTTTCGCCACAACGATCCCAAGGACCTGGACAAGCGGCTCACCCGCCCCGGAACGCAGGGCGGATGCAAGCTCATCGTCGTCGAAGGAATCTACAGCATGCTCGGCGACCGCGCGCCGCTCGCCGAGTTCGCCGAGGTCAAGCGCGAGCACGGCGCCTACCTGCTGGTCGACGAAGCCCATTCGCTCGGCGTGCTCGGCGACCACGGACGGGGCCTTGCCGAAGAGCAGGGAGTCGAGGACGACGCCGACTTCGTGGTCGGCACCTTCAGCAAGAGCCTGGGCGCCGTCGGCGGTTTCGGCGCGTCGAACCATCCCAAGTTCGACGTCCTGCGTTTCTGCAGCCGCCCCTACATGTTTACCGCCTCGTCGTCGCCGTCGAATGTCGCCTCGGTTCTCGTGGCGGTCCGGCGAATGGCGGAGCAGCCCGAGCTGCGCCTGCGCCTGTGGGACAACGCCAGGGCGCTGCACGACGGGCTTTCGAACCTGGGCCTCGAGATCATTTCGCCGGAGAGCCCGGTGATCGCGATCCGGATGAAGGACGAGGAAACCGCGATTCATGCCTGGAACCAACTCCTGGAGAACGGCATCTACGTCAATCTCGCGCTGCCGCCGGGGACGCCCAACGGCGCCTGCCTGCTCAGATGCAGCGTGTCGGCCGCCCACACCGGCGAACAGATCGAGGAAATCCTCGCGCGGTTCGCGGCGATGGCCGCCGAACTGAACGAGCGCTCGGAGAAAACGCTGGCCGCGCACGCCACCCCCTGACCGCGCTGTCCCCATCGCTTATCGAAAGGCGCCCTTGCGGTAGAGACGCCAGAACACCGTGGTCGAGGCGAGGATCGGGTGTCGCTGCTGCCACGGAGTCAACGGGATCGAGACGCCCGAGTGCTGCTCGATCTTGAACATGATGTAGGCGGCGCCGTTGTGGAAGGTGAAGGCCGCCTTCATCAATCGCAACACGGAGAGCACCTTGCCGAGGAGCCGCCGGCGGCGCCAACGTCGCGCCACCCGCTCGTCCGCCGTCGCCGTTCCGTTGGCAAGCGCCTCGGCGATCCGGTCGTAGCGGGCGGCGTGGGTCCCGTAGAGTTCGGCCGCGCGTCCGGGCCGTTCCGCCCTGAGCTCGGTGCGGTAGGTTTCCGAGAACGCCCGCACCCAAAGCTGTTCCGACGTGGCTCCGGGCGGCAGCAGCGGCCGAGCCTCGCCGATCAACGTCGAGACCGAGCGCGCCAGGGCGGCGACCACGCGTTCGCGGGTAACGTCGTCACGGACCCAGGCGACGGCGGTCGGCTGAGCGAAGCGCGCCCAGAAGTAAGGATGGAGGGTGCCCGGAGAAACCAGCCGCTCGAAGTGCGGCAGGCTGACGAGGGCGTATTTGGCGCGCACCGTGCGGCCTTCGAACGGCGCTTCCAGATAGTAGACGTTGGGGGGCAGCAACCGGTTGAGCGTCCGCATCACCACACCCTGGTTGCCCCCTCGGTAGTCGTCCGAAAGCAGGTAGAGATCGACGACCCGGCCTTCGGTCACCCCGTCGCGAAGACAACTGCCGTAGGCGAGCACGGCGGCGATGGTTTCGCCGTGGCGGCGGCGGGCCGCCTCGGCGACGGCGGCGATCGCCGGCGCCAAGGAGACTTCGGTCTCCGCGCGCATCAAACGGATGAGCGTTTCGGGCAGGTCTTCCATGATTCAATATCGTACGAAATCGACCTCGTCCGCGGCGCTGACGACGACCGGCTTGTCCCTTTCCGGCTCGAACATCTGGCCGTCGAGGGTGAACGGGCACTCCATTTCGAAGGAAACGCGGTTGGCCCCCCGGCTCACGTAGGTGTCGCCGGGAAAACTCCGGTGCGAGGGACCATACAGGATCTTGCGGGCGTAGCGCAGCAGCCGTCTCGGCGGATCGGCGATGCTGGTGAAACGCACCGGTCCGCCGCCCTGGTTCCAGAACGGCCGCGAGTTCAGGATCAGCCGGTCGAGGGTGGTCGCCAGCGCCAGGAACAAGGGACTGCGTTCGGCCGCGCCGCCGTCGACGGAAACGGCGACGAGTTCACCACGGAACGTCTCGCCCCGGCCGCCGGACAGCAGCCAGCCGAGAAGCATGCCCGCCAGCGTAACCCTGTTGGCCCACTCCGACTCCAGGCCGCGGGAATGAACCCTGGTCCGGCACACTTCGATCCCGCGGACGATCCCCGCGGTGCCGAAGAACATGCCGCACTGGGCCGAATGTCCCGCGACGTTCTCCACTTTCAGGATGTGACGGCGGATCAGGTGGCGGTCGATCGTGCCGTTTCGAGCCAGACCGACGAGGCGGCGAAGGGATTTGGCGGCGGCGCCGCGGGGTCCGACATCGGCCGCGGTCATATTGGTCATCCCGCGCGGCAACACCGCGATCGGCGGTATCCGCGAGAACGGCTTGTTGACGAGAAGTTCGGTCAGAATGGCCTGAACCGTGCCGTCGCCGCCATTGGTGACGATGACGCCGACACCCTCGCGGGCGAACTCCTCCAGCGCCGGGGACAGCCCGTCGATCCCGGTCAGGCGCGCATGCAGCACCTCGGGAGCGTCGGCGAGCACGGAATCAATCGCAACCATGCCGCGCTTGTTCTGCTGGCTTCGGGTGTTGCTGATCAGACCGAGTTTGATCACACCTGGACCACTAACCTTCTTCGCGCACAACGAAGCTGCCGATCAGTGCGGCCAGCGCCAGGTTGGGACTCCACGCGGAAATCCATGGCGGTACGAAGCCGGCCTCGCCCATCGCCAGGCTGGTTCCGTCGAATATGAAGAAGCCGAAGCCGATCGCCACCGAGGAGATCATCAGCTTGGCGAACGTGCCGGTGCGGCGGAATCGCTGGGCCAGGGAGACGACGAGCATGATCATCAGCATGGGCGTGACCGCCGAGGCGATGCGGAAGTGAAACCACGTGCGATAGAGATCCGTCGGTCGCTGACCATAGCCTTCGTTGTCGATCAGCTGGTTGATATCCGTGATCGGCAGCCCCCGCAGGTCCCTGGAGATCAGTGGCAGGTGTTCGACGTCGAACCGGCCGTCCCACGCGAGTTCCGCCAGCGCCGTGATCTTCGGCGGCTCGATCACCCGGCGGACGACACCTTCCAGAATCCAGGCGTCGCCGTCGCGCCGCGCATTTTCGACATCCAACTGCTCGGACAACTGGCCGTTCGCCTCACGCCGGAAAATCTGCAAATTCGTAAGCCGTCCCTCCCGCGCTTCCTCCGCCGGTATCCGGATGATATCGCGCCCACTGCGCAGCCAGACGGTGTCGGAACCACGATGGATGAAGCCCTTTCGTTGAAAGTCGCCGACGCCCCAGGCGTGCAACTCGTCCAGGGTCGCCGGCACCGCCCGATCGTCGAGCACGAACTGCACCGCGGCGAAAAACAAGGCCACCGGCAGAAGGGCGCGCATGATTCCCATGGACGAGACGCCGCCACTCCAGACGGCGACCAATTCGCTGTGACGCAGCAAGTTGTTAAAGGTCAGGAACGCGCCGAGTAGCGTGGCGATCGGCAGCATTTGGGAAAAGATGTCGGGCAGCCGCAGAAGGCTGTAGCGGAGCAACGCGCTGGTCTCTCCGCCGCTCACCCTCAGGATCTGGTCGCTTTCCTCCATCAACTCGAAGGTCAACGCGAGCGCGCTGATGCCGATCAGCAGCACGATGCAGTGGAACAAGATCCGGCGGCAGACATAGCGGCTGAGGATGCTCATCCGCCTTCCTTCTTTCGGGCCGCCAGACTCGGAACAAGGACTCCGGCCATCCTGACGAGGGAGGCGAACGGGTCGATGGTGCCCCCCCCGGGGACCCGCGTGGAGACACGCCGGAACAGCAGCACGCTGCCCACCGCATAGACGAGGAACGGCGCCCAGAGAGCGATCACCGGCTCGATAACCTGTGATTCGGCCATGTTCTCGAGAAGATCGAGGATCTGGTAATAGACGACCAGGAGCACCATCCCGACGACGATGCCGTAGGAGCGGTCGCTGCGCCGCCTGCCCAGCCCCAACGGAATCGCCAGAAACGGAAGAAACAGAATCGACAGGACCCGCACGATGCGGCCGTGAAACTCGGCAAGCATGTCGGACGAACGGACCCCGGGCGGCGGATCGAAACGGCGTTCCCACAGCTCGAAAAGGGTAAATTCCCGCTCATCCTTGCCACGCGCTCGGAACAGTCGCGCGGTATCGATGCCGAGGCTCGTCCGCAGTTCCTCGAACCGTAACAGCGCCAACGAGGCGGGCGCCGCGCCAGGCGCCGCCGTCTGGGGCGCATCCAACTCCAGGCGGACGCCGTCGTACAGGTAGAGCATCGGCTCCTTGTCGCCGCTCGCGGTGTTCAAGCCGCCGTCGCGGGCGGTGAGCACCGCCTGCTTGCCGTCCGCTTTCCGCTCATAGACGAACACCTTGCTGAAACGCACGCCGTCGGGGTAGATGCCCTCGATCAGAAAGGTCGTGTCCTCTATTTCGGTGAACACGCCCGCCCGCAGGAAGGCTTGGAAAGACGTGTTGGAAATGACGAAGACAACGGACTGATAGGCGTAACGGCCATAGGGTTTGAGATGGCTGAACAGAATGGCGGCGATCAACGTCACCCAAAAGGCGATGCAGAAGGCCGCTCGCGCCAGCCGGCCAAGTCCGATGCCCGCCGACTGAAACGCGTCGAGCTCGCCATCCTGGCTGAGCCGATTAAACCCGAGCAGGATGCCCAGGTAGAGGCTGATCGGCAGCGCCAGCGCCATATAGTGAGGCACCAGATAGCCGAGGATCTCGAAAACCACTTCCACCGGCCCGTTCGAGCCGAGCACGAAATCGAGCAGGCGCAGCATCCGTTCGATCAGAAGCACCAGAAGCGCAACCAGCAAGGCCGCCGCCAGGGGGCGTAGGATTTGCCGGGAGACGTAGAGATCAATGGTTATCATGCGCAAACCTGCGGCGGCCCGGTCGTGGTCTTACCGACAATGTATTACTCTCCTGGAAGGAGCGATTCCAGGCGTCATACCAACGAGCATTGATATTGACCCATTGTGATCGTTGGTATCAGTTGGCGGC
>JAUXFS010000444.1 GCA_030622775.1 Rhodospirillales bacterium
CAGAGATCGTTGGGATCAAGTACGCCGTCTTCGTCGCTGTCGTCGTCAAGTTGGCTCTCGGCGCACCCGTTATCGTCCACCGGTTCGCCATCCGGCGTTCCGGGACAACGATCGTCGGCATCAGACACGTCATCATCATCGCTGTCGAGTTGGCTTGCGGCGCAGCCGTTATCGTCCACCTCCTCACCGTCCGGTGTTCCGGGACAACGGTCGTCGGCATCAGACACGTCGTCATCATCGCTGTCGAGCTGGCTCTCGGCGCAGCCGTCATCGTCCACCTCTTCACCGTCCGGTGTTCCGGGACAACGGTCGTCGGCATCAGACACGTCGTCATCATCATTGTCGAGTTGGCTTGCAGCGCACCCGTCATCGTCCACCTGTTCGTCGGCCGGAGTACCTGGACAAGCATCATTGTCGTCGTTCACACCATCACGGTCTTCGTCGGGAGCACCCGGTTGCGTGAGGGGGCAGCCCACTTCATCGACCAACGCGTCGGGGGCGGTGCCCGGGCATTCGTCGACGTCATCGAGCACGCCGTCGCCGTCCTGATCCCCGGGATCTGTCGGATCGCCGGAGTTATCGTTGCCGTTTCCCGGGATCGGCTGGTCCGGATCGTCCGTAGGTGGTGTGTTTGAGCAGGCGGTCAGGGCAAACGTCAGCACAATAATGCCGAGGATGATCCCGAATCCACGCAGCCGATACAGAGTGTCAAGTAACATCTTCCTAGCCTCCGAAGACGGAATTGCGCCATCCCCCGGCGCCTTCGGGTAGAACCCAGGCGGCGAGGACTCGACAAGTGTATGCAGACCCCAAGGTTCAAGGCAAGCAGCATTCGCCCCCTGGGCGGGTTATCGGATGTCTCGCCGGCTGACGGGGAAGCTTGAAACGTACCCGTGATGCCCATAGGGTATTCTCTTCCCGACCCCGATGCGTATGAGCATCGCCGATAACAACAAGGAAAAGGGGATTTTCGCGTGACCGATCCATTCCGTGTCGGCATAGGATACGACATTCACCGGCTCGTCGAGGGGCGGCGGTTGATCGTCGGCGGCGTCGAGATCGAGCATACGAAGGGGCTGATCGGATACAGTGATGCCGACGTCGTGCTGCATGCCGTGATCGACGCACTGCTCGGAGCGGCCGGGCTGCCCGACATCGGCGATCTGTATCCCGATACGGACCCTGCGTACGAAGGTGCCGACAGCCGCAAGTTGCTGGCCGACGCGATGGATCGTGTCCGGGCCAAGGGCTACACAACGAGCAACATCGACGTGATCGTGCACGCCGAAGCGCCGAAGATGTCGCCATACAAACGACGCATGGCCGAATCGATTGCCGGACTGACGGGACTGTCGCCCGAGCAGGTCAGCGTTAAGGCGAAGACGAACGAAGGGATGGGCCCGCTGGGATATGCCGATGCGATCGCCTGCACCGCGGTCGCGGCCATCAGGGAGGCCGAGGTGTCTTAGGGCCGATCACTACCATTGTGTGGGACCGGCTTCCCAGCCGGTCAGAAGACAGGCTGGAAAGCCTGTCCTACATGAGTTGTATTGGATTGTGTGATTCGAGCCGTGGGCTTGAAGCCCGCGCGGATGTCCAGGTCCCACCGTGCCAGAAAAATCCGTGGCTCGGTGGCATGATGATTTTCGCACACTATGGTCGATCGAGGATGACTACCAATGGCTTTGACAGTCTACAACACGCTGAGTCGTAAGAAGGAACCGTTCGAACCCGTCAATCCCGGTAAGATTGGGATGTATGTTTGTGGTCCTACCGTGTACAAGCCGAGCCATATCGGTCACGCCGTCGGGCCGATCATCTTCGACGCCATCAAACGCTACTTAGTCCACTGTGGCTACGATGTGACCTGGGTGGTCAACATCACCGACGTCGACGACAAGCTCATCCAGGAAGCCGAGGACCAAAGCACGACCACGATGGAGCTGGCCGAGCGGGTGACCAAGGACTATCTCGACGCGATGGCGACGCTGCACGTCGACACTATCGACATCCTGCCCAAGGCCTCCGAGCACATGGGTGACATCATCTCGTTGGTTGAGAGGCTCGTCGAGCGAGGGTTTGCCTACGAATCCAATGGCGACGTGTACTTCGACGTGGCCAAAGACGACGACTACGGCAAGCTCTCCAACCGCCGCCCCGAGGAGCAGACGGGCCAACGGGATCTGCAAAGCGGCGAGAAACGAAACGCCGGCGATTTCGCCCTCTGGAAGGCCGCCAAGCCGGAGGAGCCCGACGAGGTGAAGTTCGATTCACCGTGGGGTAAGGGCAGGCCCGGCTGGCACATCGAGTGCTCGGCCATGTCCATGCGCTACCTCGGCGACACGTTCGACATCCACGGCGGAGGCATAGACCTCGTCTTTCCGCACCATGAAAACGAAATCGCCCAATCGGAAAGCGCCACCGGCAAACCGTTTGCCAAGTATTGGATGCACAACGGGCTGACCCGGTTCAACACCAAGAAGGTTGCCAAGTCCGACGCCGATCCGGAGATGCAGGCCGCCCTGATACGAATGACGCTGCATAACCTGCTGGCCGAGTATCCGGGGGAGCTGATGCGTTTCTTCGTCCTGAGCACGCACTTTCGCCGACCGATCGAGTACTCCGAGGAGGAGATCGAGTCCAAGCGCAAAGGCCTTGACACGTTCTATCGTCTGTTTGAACGGGTCGAGCGCATCTGCGGGGCGTCTCCCTATGACAACGTCCCCGCGATCTCCGAGCCGCCAAGCGAGCCGCGGGCTTCAG
This sequence comes from Rhodospirillales bacterium, assembly GCA_030622775.1. Taxonomy (GTDB): domain Bacteria; phylum Pseudomonadota; class Alphaproteobacteria; order Rhodospirillales; family Defluviicoccaceae; genus JAUXFS01. The sequence continues at coordinate 2,764 of JAUXFS010000444.1, forward strand.
CCCGCGCGGACATTCAATCCGAGAACCTCGCCGCCGCCTGCGATGAACACTTCGCCGCGTTCATCCAGACGATGGACGACGACTTCAACACGGCAGGCGCGATTGCCGCCCTTTTTGCATTCGCCGCATCGGTCAACCGCTTTGTCGAGGAGGAGAAGCTCGAATCCACCGGCTCCGACGCAAGCAAGCAGGACGCGCTGGCTGCGACCCGTTGCTTGATCGGCGTGGCCCGTTTGATCGGCCTGTTCCTCGATCCACCGGAGAAGAAGAAAGCCGCCGGC
>JAUXFS010000227.1 GCA_030622775.1 Rhodospirillales bacterium
GCTTCTCCTCGGGGCGGTGCCGGCCGTGTTCACCTGGCAACCGGTGTCGGTCGGGGACCTGCCCTGGCTGGCGGCGGTCGCGGTCACCGGGCTCTCCGCCCATTACGGCATGACCCGCGCCCTGCAACAGGCCGACGCGACCCTGGTGATGCCGTTGGACTTCCTGCGCCTGCCGCTGATCGCCGTGGTCGGCCTGCTGTTCTATGGCGAGGCGCTGGACCCGGCCGTCCTCGCCGGCGCGGCGATGATCTTCTCCGGTACCTACTACAGCCTCAGCCGCGAAGGCCGGGGGCGCGGGTGAACGCCGGTATCACTCGCTCACCCTCAGGTGCCCACCCTCAGGATCCGCGGCTCGGGGGCGCCGTGCCAGCGCAGCCGCCAGATGCCGCCCTGGCGGAGGTTCTGGACCAGGTCGGGGCGGAAGGCGGCGAGGCAGGTGCCGCCGGCGCAGCGGACGGATGGATAGACGAGACCGCTGCTCGCCCGCTCGCCGCGCAGCCGGCGCGCCAGCGCCTGGCCGGCCGGATAGCCGATCGCCGGCTCGCCATCGAGGCAGGGATCGGCGGCGAAATCGGCGCCGCGGATGTCGTGGAACGGGCCGACGAAGTCGGCGATCAGCTCGGCGTAGTCGGTAACGTTGTCGAAGCGGCCGATCGCCGCGAGCTCGCGGCTCAGATGATAGCCGACCTCGGTCACCGCGGTCTCCGCCTCGAAGCCGCAGTACCAGGCGCCGCGGTCGGAGTCGTTGAACCGGTTGCCGCCGGGCCGGGTGTGGGTGAAGGCGGCGTTGACGAAGGTATGGTCGGCGCGGCCGAACACCAGCTCGCGGGGATCCAGGTCGGGCAACCCGGCCTTCTCGGCGCGCAGCCGGCCGTTGGTGACGCTCTCCAGTCCCGCCAAGGCCTCGAGCGCGTCGCGGCTGGCGGCGAGCGGCAGCAGCGCCGATTGCTTGAGCCGCCCGGTGGCGATCACCCGCACCGTATCGCGCCGCGCCAGGTCGATTGTCGGCGGAAAGCGCATTTTAGAGTCCGCCACGGAGCGCGTCGATATGGCGGCGCACGTCGAGCATGGTCGGGATGCCGCCCTCGATCATCCGCTCCAGCGGCGGCCCGCCGCCGAACAGCGGCCCGTTGTTGGGCAGGCGCACCCATTGGTCGGCGAGCGGCAGCGAGAACAGCAGCCGCAGGCCCTTGAAGATGCCGACCAGCGCGCTGACGCGGGTGAGCGCGTCCTGCGAAAGCACCCTCGACCCTTCGCCCTTTTTCATCCGGAACCAGGTCCGCTCGGAGACGTCGCCGAGCAACGCACAGGCCTCGGCGCCGGTCAGCCGCCAGTAGCCCGCGAGACGCACCATGCCGTCGACGGCGGCTGGCGTCAGCGATCCCCGTGTCGCCGTGTCGGCCAGGTTGGGCGGCGGCCCCGGCTGGTAGCCGACGGTCGCATCCCGAAGGTGACGGCGCGCTTGCATGATCTCTCCCTTGGATTCTGCCAATAGGCATTAAACATACCGCCATTTGGCAGTTTTTACAAGGGCGCGGTTCTTCCTGACGCCGCTATTGCGGAAAGACCAGTTCGACGACCAGCCCGTGGGGGCCGTGGATGAAGATCTGCCGGTCGCCCCGGCCCGGGACGGTGCGTTCGCTGTAGTCACGGCCGCAGTTGGCGAGCCGGGCCAGGGTGGCGGCATGGTCGTCGCCGCGAAACGCCAGGTGGTCGACGGCGCCGGTGTTCGCGCCGGGGGCATCGCCGCCGCCGTGACCGGGCACGTACGACCGTCCGGGTTCGACGCCGACCAGATGGACGATCGCCCGGCCGTCTCCGTAGAGCCAATGTCCGGGGAATGGAAACGGCGGCCGGTCCCCGACGGCGAGGCCGATGACGTCGGTAAAGAAGTCACGGGTTCCCTCCAGATCGGGGGTTCGGATGGTGAAATGATCGAGTTTCATCGCCGTGACCTCGTGCCTTTCAGCTATCTTCATCGGCGCGGCTTGCCGACGCAAGCGTTCAACGGCTCGATCTCGCGCCGGCTCGCTGGTATTAGTCGGTACTCACCGGCTGGCCTTCGTTGCGCGGGCGCAGGTCGACGATCCTCCAGGTGCCGTCGAGTTGCTCGCAGGCGGCGCCGTCGGTGATGTAGGTCTTGCCGTTGAGGATCGTGTTCCGGGTGAAATGCTTGCACGGCACCCCGTCGGCGTTGCGGAACCGGCCGGTGATGGTCGTCGTTCCGTGGCCGCCGGTGGCCGGGTTGGACCAGCTTCTCTGGCCGCCTACGGGCTCGGCCAGGAACGCCCGATGGCTTGCCTGGGCATGGCGCTTGCGATCTTCGTCGGGGAAATTGTCGACATCCACCTCCAGGCCGACATCTCCCAGCGCTTTGCCGACGACCCCGCCGATGGCGTTGGGTCTCCTCTCGTCGTTGGGCGGCCGGGCGGCATTTTTCCCGTCGCTCGACGCGCAGCCGGCGATACCCGCCGACGCCAGGCCGACAAGTCCGATCAATGCGGCGATACGGGTCAATGCGGCGATACCGGCGATACGGGTCATCGGCCGTCCTCCTCTGCCAATCCCTTGCGCAAACGCATGACGGAGTGAAACGAAACAAACGAGGCGGGGCAGGCGCTCCGCACCGCGTCACTTGTTCCCCAACGGCCCGTCATTCCGAATCACCCTGATCACTTGGTGAAGCGGGTGCTTGGGCAACGCTCAAACGCCGCGCGGGCTCATACCAACTTCCCCGGAACGCGAACCGTTCAGGGGAAGTTGGTATCAGTTGATCGCCGCCTTGAGAGCCTTTCCGGCCTTGAACCGCGCCTGCTTGGACGCGGGAACCTGAATGGGTTCCCCGGTCCGCGGATTGCGCGCCTGGGACGCGGCGCGGTGTCCGACGCTGAAGGTGCCGAAGCCGAGCAGGCGGACATCGGTTCCCTGTTTCAACGCGTCCTTGATCGTGGCGAGAACGCCATCGATGGTCTTCGCCACATCGACCTGCCGCTGACCGGTCGCCCCGGCAACGGTGGAAACGAGATCGCTCTTGTTCATGCTCATGATGTCTCCCACGGTTGTATCCGAAAAGCCTGCGTAAGAGGGAAAATGCCCCGTATGGGGAAGTCTTATCGCCAGCGTTGCCGCGGGCGTCAACTATGAATTGACCCGGCCGATATCTGAAGAGCGCGCCGGGCGCCCTCCGTCCAGCGGCGCCGTCGGGCGAATCGGCAGTTTTTTCTTTTGTTTGCCGTTGCGTCGTGCGAGATGAAGCGAGTATCGGAGGGTGCCGCCGCCGCCCGGCGGGCGCGTCCTCCGGCACCGGGCGAGAACACACCAGCGGGGAGGCGGAGATGGAGATACAAAAGGTAGGCGTGGTCGGCGCCGGGGTCATGGGCAGCGGCATCGCCCAGGCGTTCGCGGTCGCCGGTTACGACGTGATCATGGCCGACATCAAGGAGGAGTTCGTCGCCAAGGGCCTGGCGACGGTCCAGAAGAGCCTCGACCGGATGGCGGCGCGCGACAAGATCACGGCCGCGGACAAGGACGCCGCGCTGGCGCGGATCCGGACGACGACGACGCTCGACCCGTTCGCCGACCGCGACCTCATGGTCGAGGCCGTCCTCGAGGAGGAGGAGCTCAAGCGGACCCTGTTCCGCGAACTGGACGTCATTTGCCGGGGCGACGCGATCCTCGCCACCAACACCTCGTCGATCTCGGTGACCAAGATCGCGGCGGCGTCGAGAAGGCCCGAGCGCGTCGTCGGCATGCATTTCTTCAACCCGGTGCCGGTGATGAAGCTGGTCGAGATCATCCGCGCCCTGCAGACGTCGGACGAGGTCTGCGCGACCATCGACGAGGTCAGCCGGGCGATCGGCAAGACCCCGCACACGATCAAGGACTCGTATGGTTTCGTCGTCAACCGGGTGCTGATCCTGATGATCAACGAGGCGATCAACTGCCTGTACGAGGGCCTGACCGAGCCCGAGGAGATCGACGCGGTGATGCGCCTCGGCGCCAACCACCCGATGGGACCGCTGGCGCTCGCCGACCTGATCGGCCTCGACGTGGTGCTCAACATCATGGGGACCCTGTACGACGGCTTCGACGATCCCAAGTACCGGCCGAGCCCGCTGCTCAAGCAGATGGTCGATGCCGGCTATCTCGGCCGCAAGACCGGCCGCGGCTTCCACAAGTACGGCGACGCCTAAGCCTCGGTCGGCGCCGGAGGAATCATTCATGCACATCAGCATTCGCCGTTACGACAAGGTGGTCTCGGTCAGCGAGGTCTGCCGCAAGATCGAGACCAGCTTCGTGCCGCAACTCAGGAAGTTTCCGGGCTTCATCGCCTACTACGCCATCGACGGCGGTGGCGGCGCCATGGCGACGGTCAGCGTGTTCTCGACCGAGGCGATGGCGCTGGAATCCAACGAGACCGCCGCCGCCTGGATGAAGGAGAACGTCGCCGACCTCCAGCCGGAGCCGGCGACGATCATCGCCGGCAAGGCCCGGGTGGTCTCGACGGCGTAGCGAGGTACGGCAGCGGCAAGGCGCGGCGGGACGCGGCGACGAGCCGTCGCGTCC
>JAUXFS010000158.1 GCA_030622775.1 Rhodospirillales bacterium
CCTCCTGACTTTGACTGTCGGTGTCCGGTTGTTCAAGCACGTCGAGCGCCGCCCGACATTTTCTGACTGAAACCTTGGCCTCTTTTGCCAGGCCGGGAATCGAGATTTTAATAAAACCAGCGCTGTCGGCCAGCAACAACATTGCCAGCCAAACGCGCAGAACATGGTCATCCTCCAGCCATACCGTCGAGTTCAAAATTGAACGAAATAATTTAACGTACATAAGTCCTCCGCCACCGACCGGCAAGAGCCCCCCTGCCACGTCCACGCTGCAATTTACGGGGGCTCAGCCAGTCCACGGCATCACCCCCTTCGGTTTTCTTCTCGGTCAATTTCGCGCTGGCGTTCCTCGTCCTTCACGGTATCGAGGCAGCGGTAGCAATAGTATTTACCGTCACCGTGGAGGCTGTAGGCTGTTCGCCCGCAATCAGCGCAGACCATAACCAGATCTCCATGTACCGGTTCATCTTTGTAATCGTCCATGACTACCGCCTGACGTTTGACGACCGCCTGACAACGGCCTCGACGCCGGGGATGTTCATCGCCTGTTTTTGGCTGGTGGCCATGCGATTCAACTCCTTGGTATTCCCGTCACCAAGATGTTGGAGCGCCGGGTTCTGGCCAAGGAATGCGAAGAACTTTGGCTTGTCGACGACGCGGGCCGACCACGTGGTGCGATACGACACGCCCTCGGACTCGACGGCGGTCTTCGGCTGGGGGATAACAAGCGGCGGTGGGGTCGGGGCCTCGATCAATTCCTTGGCGGCCTCGGTCTGGCCCTGGGCCCTTAAGTCTTCGGCCGCGGCCTTGCGCCTGTCGGCCTCCCGTTTCCGGGCATCGGCCTCAAGTCGCCGGTGTTCGTCTTCCTGCTTTCGTCGTTGCTCGTCTTCGTGCCGGTCCATTTCCTCGCCAAGAATTTTCTCGGCCGCGATATACGGGTCCCGGAGAAAGGCGCGGACGGCACACGCCGCCTTGTGTGCCTGGTGCGCGAGGGTCACCCCTTTTTCACACAAGGTGTTTACGCGAGCGATTCGGTCCTTGAGCTGCCGGCGCATCTCCGCCGCCTCGTCAAATGAGAACTCACAGACGACCCGAAAGTCTTTCGCGCAAATCGCCCACGACGGGGCTTCGGCCGCGAGTGCGTCCTGTTCGTCCGCGACCTCGGCGGTCGCCTCGTCGTAGTCATGGGCCAGCGCCATGGCCACCTTGATTTTTTGTTTTCCGGTTTCGAGTGCAGTTCCGTCGGTCATAGGTTTTCCCCTTTCCATCGGTTGATTCGGAGAGCCGCGGCGAACGTCTCAAGGTCTGAGAGCTGCGTCTCCAGTCCATAGTCGTGTATGCGATATCTGCCGTCGGGCATCAGGTGGACAGCCATGCGCCCGCACCACGGACCGTCGTGGGCCGCGACATATGCCGCGGTCTGGATGGCCGCCGCCGCCCCAGGCTCCCCCGACTTGATGTCGACGAGCGTTCTCGTGCCGAACACCGGGCCGAGGACGTCGAACGTCCCGGCGTAGCCCAGGGCCTCGTGGTAGACCCGGTGCTCGATCAACTCCCAGTCACCGGCACCCGTCTCGATTTCGAACCGCTCCCAGGCCGTAAGATATGGGTCGAGCTTCCAGTCGTAATCGTACTGATCAAGAATTCGCCGATTCCAAAGCTCGCAGACCCTGTGAACCGCCTTCCCGCGATCTCGCGCCTCGTCGGTGAACCACCGGTCATCAACGAAACCCTCGGCCCCGAGAATCGAAGTCACACCGGGCACCTCTTTGCCGTCCCAGCAATAGGTATGGGACCCCGGATCGAAGGTCAGCATTAGAACGGGGCAATCGACCGGAGGTTACGGAAGCCGTCGGCCTGCCGCCAGGTCACGGTTGCCTGCATTGGCTCGCCGTCTTCGGTCTTCGCCCGGTAGATCTCTTGGGCGATCCCCGCGTCGGTCGTGCTGAACGTGCTGTACCAGTCAACGCCGATCTTGATTCCGGTTCGCGTTCCGGTCTTACCGGCCTTTGTTGTGATCTTCTCGATGACGCCGGTCGTCGTCTGGGTTTCCGGCTCATCATCTGGCCCGGCCCCCTGGTCGGGCTCCGGCTCCTGGTCTTCGGGTTCCGGTGGCGGCTCATCGTTTTTGGCCGCCACGGGCTCGTTACGCGCCCCTGGGTTCTCTACGCTGCTTGGCCAAGGGGGAGCTGGCGGCGGCTCACCCGCGGGTGCCTGGCGTCGCCTGCGGCCGTTTTCGGCTTGGTTGGTAGACGCGCCTCGGTTACGCGGCGTCGGTTGCGTGATCGGCCCGCCGCCGGAATCCGGTTCTTCATCCTCGTTTTCCGGGAACAGGGTGGCCACCGCCAGCAGGGTATAGCGCCGGGCATAGGTGATCCACTTACCCAGCTCTTTCGCGTCGCGTTGCGGCGGCACGATGATATGCGATGCGTTGACTTCCACATCGCTCGGCCAGTGCCTGATGATCGACGTCACGCTGTACGAACCCTCGAACGGCGCATCGGGCCGCGCGATCGGGACGACCGCCTGCAAAAGCGCAAGCCCGTGTTTCGTGAGCACCGGCTTGACCAGCGGCAAGATCACGTCGAGCGGCGCGTATTTGTAGACCTGGTTCCCGGTCTGGCCGTCTGCCGATTTCTTCGGCGTGGCAATCTCGTTCGTCGCCCTGGCGAACGCCTCGTATGGCCCGAGGTCCGCACTTATCGGTTTGTCTACCGGCGGTTTCCCGCCCGTCGTTCTTTTCTCAGTCATTTGATTTCCCCTTTGTCGGTGCCGGTACCAGGCCCCGGCCGGATTTCGTCAACAGGCCCGCGGTCTCGTAGAGTTCGAGAGCGTTGATGTTGATGCCCCGTTGTGAGAGAAACGCCTTAAGACGAACGACCTCGTAGAGCGTCCAGCGTCTACCGCCCATCATCCAGGGCCTGGCATTCAGTTTCCGGCTGAGCCCAGACTTTGAAATGCCGATCCACTTCGCCAGCTCTTGGTGTTCAATGCCGTGTTCCTCCAGCAACGCCTTAACCGTTTTCATTGCACCCTCCTCAAAAGCACCTCCAGGAATCCCGTGTCGGTTTTCATTCGCCAGGCAGTTCGCGCCCGGTTCCAGTGCGCGTCATTTGCCTTTCGCCCCGGCGTGTATCCGGCGATTATCCCGCCGACATAGGCCGCGGTCTCGCGCCGGGTGTCAAAGACAAGACCGCTGATGGCCTCGACCTCGGTCCTGGCCCCACCCTCCTCTCGCCAAACCGTTACGAGCCACCGCCGGTTTCCGGACCCGCGAATTTTCTTTGACCGCCCCGCCTGTGAATTCTTCATCATTTTATTTTAACCCGGAGTTGTCATAGTGTCAACCGGCCGAGGTCGATCAACACCGAATGTCAGGTCGAAGTCATCGAGGATCTTGCCAAGCTCTCTGGCCAGGGCCGAGGCCCACGGGTAGCAAATTTCACCACAAGGGAAAGGAAGGAGGTGGCCGGTTATCTGGCACTGCGCCTCGGTTCTCCCGGCTTGCTGAGGAATCAATTTCCACGCCTCGCAATCAACGCTACAAAGCCGAACCCCGTTGTTGTCTGGTTTTTGTGGAGTGAAGGACCGAGACACGTCAATTTGAATAGGCATAGTTTATGGCCCGTCCCATTTTTTCAACAGGCCCTCAACTTCATCCTCGCGGCCCGTTGCCGTCAGCGCCCCGACCTGGTGGCCAAGCTGAAACGCCTTGAGTGTGGCTATCGGCGAAGTGATCGCGCCAGCCCAAGCAACAATCCCCATTTTCCGGAATTCCCAGACGCCATCATCAAGCTCATGAAACGTCATCCCGTAGCGCTTCGCCGTTCTGAAAACCCAGCCTTTGTTTTTGCCGTTCATCTGGCCCCCCTAGAAGTAGTTTTTGACGCTGGAGTCGATTGAGGCCCGCGACACCGGCTCGCCGCAGCACGGACACTGTCGGTTGGCGGCGGCCTCTGCAATCGCGGTACCAACAACCTCAAGTACATGGCCAACCTTTCGCTGCCTGGTTACCCACGCCCTACGAACAAGCACAGCGTCGCACTGACCGCAGTAAACCTCTACCCAAATGGCCGTCGGCGTAAGAGTAATTCTCAAGTCGTGCATTTGTTTCCTCCCCTTAATGCAACAGGTCGCCGAGACCAACGGCGGCCACCCTGATCCGCCGATTGGCGCTGAGTCCGGGGTCGATCCCTAGAAACCCGTCACCAAAAAATTCTTTGATGCGCCTGATTTCTTGTTCGAACTCGGCCGAATTGTCGCACACCACGGTCGTGACATCACCTTCGCAATAGGTGATGACTGCCAGGGCCCACGGGTTGCACCAGATTCCGAAATACCAGGCGTCGTTCGTGGTGTCCACCTGGGCATAACCGTTACCAAGTAGCTGCCAGTCGTAGACGTAACGATCACCCGGACAGAACTCTTTTGTGACTTTCATTACGGTCCTCCGTGGTCTGTGTTGTCGGCGAAAAGCTCACGGCGCAGGTCTCGAATGCTCGCGGAAGATCGCCGGTCTCCCGAAAGAATAACGTGATCAAGGCACTCCACGCCAACGAGCTTCCCGACAGCGATGAGCCTGCGGGTCAACGCTATGTCGTCGGCGCTCGGGGTAAGCTCTCCTGTCGGGCGTGTATGGACCATGATAAAGGCCGCCGCGTCAAGAAGGAGCAGTGATCGAAAAACCACACCGGGGTCGACAGGTGTGTGCGCCCTTGTCCCGGTCGAGATCAGCTTAAAGCCGATAAACCGCTTTTGGGAGTCGATCGCAATCACCAGGGCCTGCTCCACGGTTTCGTCGGCGTTCGCAGATCTTAGGATCTCACCGGCCAGGCGCGCAGCGATTGTCGGCTGGTCGATGGCCTCTCCGGGAGCCGCCTCGGATAGCATGAGGGTGACTGTTCTCAGAACATACGCCGAGCCCAAATCATTCGGCATCAGACACCCCCGCGCCGTTGATGCCTTCGAGGATCGCGTGGCCGGCAACCAACCGCCTCCCGAATTCCGCGTCCGGGTAGAACGCCGGGCCGGGGTTTTCCGGATGCCTAATCTCGCGCCGTGACAGCTCCTCGATGATCGTATGGAGGTTGAACCGGCCCCGGTCGTCGACCGCTGGCTGTCCGTTCATCACGCCTCCTCGAGACCGAACAACTCGTATGCCGCGTCGGCGTCGATCTCCGCCCGCTCACACCACTGGAGGGCTTCGTGGTCGGTCATTGGGACAACGCCCTCACCGCCACTGAGGCTGCCGTCGCTGTGGCCGGTTGCCCACCGCGTCATCGGCCCGCCCTCCCCACGCAAAAACCAGGCCCCCTTCTTCGTGCGGTATAGGGTCTCGGCGTAGGCGCGGAAGTCGCCAGCATAGCCGTCGGAGATCGAGTGGATCACCTCTGCCGTTTTTGTGTCGTAGACCTTGCCGTTAATTACGCGTTTCATTTTGTTTCCCCCTTTTCGGTGCAATTAAAAATTGTTACGGTCTCCCTTGGGATAGTCTCTCCTTCTACGAGTTTAACTTCTGAGAGCCCCGGCGCATAAGCGCGTTTATTACAGGGCCAGTC
>JAUXFS010000123.1 GCA_030622775.1 Rhodospirillales bacterium
GTGACCGACGTCGGCGATCTCACCTGCACCCAGGATGGCTCGAACACCGAGATCTCCGGCTTCGGCGGCGGTACCATCACCCTGCTCGACTTCGACTGCACCGACCTCGACAACGCCGACTTCGTCTTCGGTTGATCCCGCCGCGCTTGCCGCGTCAGGCGGCGGGCGACAGCCGAAGTTCCGAGGACGCAATACGGATTCCAGGTTGCGGGTGTAGAGCGACTCGGTCCGGGGCTTGTCCTCCCACCAAAAATGGTATATTTTTTATATCATGTTCTCGTTCGAATTCGACGAACGGAAGAGCCGGGCCAATTCAGCGAAGCACGGGATCGACTTCGTTCAGGCCGAGGACCTGTGGAGCGATCCGGACTTTGTCGAAATCCCGGCCAGGACGTCGGATGAATCGAGATTTCTGGTCATCGGTCGGCTCGAGGGGAAACATTGGTCGGCGGTCATCACCCATCGTCGTGGGGCCATCCGCATCATTTCCGTTCGTCGTTCTCGCGCCGAGGAGGTCGCTCTCTATGAAGGCTAAAAAATTCGATGCCGACTTTGATGGCGGAAAGGATGTGACCGCGGCCCTGGATCTTTCCAAGGCGCGTCGTCCCCTGCGCAAGCAAAGGCGGGTCAATGTGGATTTTCCGGAGTGGATGATCGAATCCCTGGATCGAGAGGCCAGCCGGCTCGGTGTCACCCGCCAGTCGATTATCAAGGTTTGGTTGGCGGAACGCCTCGAACAGGCGTCTTCGAATAGGTGAAAGCGGCCGATCGCCCGCTCCGATCGGCCTCACGACGCGGCCACCTTCTCGGACAGCCACATCCGGATCCGCGTCGGGTAGGGGGTGTCGGGCTTGTTGGCGGCGGGGGGCTAGAGGTTTTTGGCTTTTTCCCGCAGGAGGAATTTCTGGATTTTTCCGGTCGCGGTCTTTGGCAACTCACCGAATTCCACCCGCTTGGGGACCTTGAATCCGGCCAGGCGGGTTCGGCAGTGGTCGATGATTTCCTCGGCGCTTGCATGCTCGTCCGGCTTCAATTCGACGAAAGCACAAGGCGTTTCCCCCCATTTTTCGTCCGGACGGGCGACAACGGCGACGACCGCGACCGCCGGGTGCCGGTAGATCGCGCTTTCGACCTCGACCGAGGAGATGTTCTCGCCACCGGAGATGATGACGTCCTTCAGCCGGTCCTTGATCTCGATGTAACCGTTGGGATGAACCACGGCGATGTCACCGGAACGGAACGCACCACCGGCAAACGCCGCGGCGGTGGCTTCCGGATCGCGGAAATATCCTTTCATCACCGTGTTGGCGCGGATCGTGATTTCGCCTTCGCTTCGCCCGTTCGCGGGCACCGGCCGGCGGGTATCGACATCGACGACCGACACGTCCTCGACCATCGGGAATCGAACGCCCTGGCGCGCCTTGATGATCGCCTGCTCGGCCGCCGGCAGGGCGTCCCATTCGGTTTGCCAGATACACTCGACCACATGCCCGTAAGTTTCGGTCAGCCCGTAAACCTGCAGAACGTCGAAGCCCAGTCGCTTGGTCTTCTCCAGGATCGCCGCCGCCGGTGGCGCGCCGGCGGTCATCACCTTCACCGGCTGTTCGAGCGGACGACGCTCATCGGCGGAAGCGTTGACGAGCATTCCGAGGACCACCGGCGCGGCGCCGAAATGGGTAACGCCGTTGTCGGCAAGGGCATCGAAAATCGCTTTCGCGGTGATCGTCCGGATGCAGACGATCGTGCCGGCGCAGGCCGCCATGGTCCAGGCATGGCCCCAGCCATTGCAGTGAAACATCGGCACCGTGTAGAGGTAGCACGGATGGTGCGGCAATCCCCATCCGGCGATCGTGCCGAGCGCCATCAAGTATGATCCGCGATGGTGATAGACGACGCCCTTCGGCCGGCCCGACGTGCCGGAAGTATAGTTCAAGGCGATCTCATCCCACTCATCCGCGGGCAATTCCCCGTCGAGGTCGCCCGTCCCGACCTCGAGAAGGCTTTCATAGTCGATCGCGCCGAGGCGCTCTCCATTGTTCTCCGGTGTGTCCGCCTGGGCGTCGACAATATCGACAACCGCCATGTCCCGATGGTTCGTCCGGGCAAGCGCCTCCTTTACGGCCGCGGAAAAATGGGTGTCCGTGATCAGCACCCGGGTCTCGGCATGGTCGAGGATATAGGCGATCGTCCCGGCGTCGAGGCGCGCGTTGGTCGTGTTGAGCACGGCGCCGGACATCGGGACACCGAAATGCGCCTCGACCATCTCGGGGGTGTTGGCGGCGATCACCGAGACGACGTCGCCGGACCTCACCCCCAACGTGCGAAGACCGCGGGCCAAGCGGCTGGCGCGCGCGTGGACCTCGCGCCAGGTGTATGTTCGCGATCCGTAGACGATGGCCTCCCGGCCGCCGAAAATATCCCGGCTACGGGCGAGAAAGGACAGTGGCGACAGCGGGACGTGGTTGGCATCGGACCGCGCAAGGTGTGGGGAACCAAACTCCGTCATTTCGTTTTCTCAAATGAGGGGCAACGCCCGGAACTCCCGCTTCGCGCTTGTTGGAGCCAAACCACTAGATGCGCTCCAGAAGCGGCACCGGAAGCCTGAGCGAGGTGGCGCGGGTCGACGGTTTCAGGTTGGGGAAGCGGGCTCGTTCCGCCGCCGCCCAGTCGACATGGTCCGTCGAGTCGCGGGTTTCCCAGAAGGCGCGCTCGTCCGCTTCGCTCTCGAACGCGGGTAACGGTATAGTACCGACTTTCATAATTTTGTGCTCCCTGTGATCGTTTTTCCCGCGCCCTCGGCAGGGTTTCGGGAAACCGTGGCGCCGGTGGCGCCGCGCAAGTTCCCAAAGGGTTTGCCGGTCAATATCAATGCTCGTTGGTATTAGGTGCGCAGACGATTCCGCCAGTACCCGGGGCGGCGAGAATGATGAGCTACAGCGACAACAAGGATTTCTTCGGAAAGTTCCCGGATCACGATGTCGTATGGAAACCGCTTGAGCATGAGCCTCTTGGCCCCTCGGGTGCCCGCGGCACCGGGCATGTTCGTGAGGGGAACGATCTCGTCTTCGAGAAGGTCGATAGCCGCATCAATCGCTCGAGCAAACTCTACGCCCAGTCCGGCACGCTCTTGCTCGTACCAAGCCGCCGCTTCAATCGCTTCTTCGGCGGCTTGTTCAAGGACGCGGACACGGATCCGTTGCACTAGCGGCTGCCGAGCCGCGCCTGCATTCGTCGCCGAAATTCGTCTCGATCCACGAGCTTCGCGGTGCCGGCGTCGATCTCGGCGAGACGGCGCAGAAGTTCCTTGTCCCAGCCATCGGCGACAGCCGCGTCAGGGGGCGCATCCAAGCTCTTGACGAGTTCGTGTGCCAGTTCGGCGCGCTCCGCCTCGGGCAGCATCAGTGCCTCGGCGCGAAGTTTGCTCAACGTTCCCGTTCCCATGGATCCTCCGAACGTCCAGTGCGCAACGATAGTATTCCGCTCGGGTGCAGCCAACAAGCAGATCGAGCGGACGCGTACAATGCCAACCAAACTTTGACAATTTTTGGTCATGTCCTCATGATAAGAACAATAGGAGGAGCATGGTCATGCATCTGTCACTGACCCCGAAACTCGAGGAACTGGTCCGCCGCAAGGTGGAATCCGGCCTCTACAACAACGCCAGCGAGGTCGTTCGAGAAGCGTTGCGCCTGATGGCGGAGCAGGATCACGTCTACCACCTCAAGCTCGAGCGGCTCCGCGGCGCCCTCGAGGCGGGAGAAGCGAGCGGACCGGCCAGGGAGTTCGATTTCGATACCTTCATGAAAGAATTGGACGAAGAGGGGAATGATACCAACGAGCCGATGAAATGACCTTCATCGGTTCGCTGGCAAGCGCAAGTGCGCGCCCGCAGCGCAGCGAGGATAGTCAAGCGGACGGATGTCCGCGCCCGGCGATTGAGGGAATTCAGGCGAGTCCAGTCATGGGCTCGCCGGTATGAGGCCCGCCGCACTTGAAGTCGTCACCCAAATACCTGGTTCGGCCCGAGGCCGAGAAGGACCTGAAAGGGATCGGCCGCTACACGCGGCGAGCATGGGGTCGGGAACAGGCGCGGAAATACCTTCGCGTCCTTCACCAAAAGCTGCAACGCTTGGCCGCCAATCCGAACCTGGGGATCATTCGCGACGACGTTGGCGAGGGCTATCGAAGCGCGCCCGTGGGGCGGCACCTGGTCTTTTACCGCACCACTGGGGACGACATTGTCGTCGTGCGCGTGCTGCACGAGAGCATGGACGTTCAACGCCATCTCGATCTCCCGACGGAAGCGGGCAACGACGCATCGTCGCCGGCACCCAAGAAACAGAAGCGCTGACAGCATCACTAAGAGTCTGACACCGGCAACCCAATGAAGAGTCCTCCCGATGGGCCCGCATCGCCTGCGCGCACCCTCCTGCCGAGGACGCGGCAAACGCGATCGTATGTGCACCATATGTCTGGGTCGGAGCACTAGCCGAAATGGCTTGCCACCTCAAATGCGCGGCGACCGCAAGTCATTTGTGGGTGCTAGCATCGAGATCTCGCCGTATACTGAGGGTGCGAAGCTAGGCGCGCTTTAAGGGACCGGGGATCATGTTGAATCCGACGACGCTGATGGCCGAGGCCCTCGGAGACCTTCTGGAATCCTACTACCGCCGAATGTTCGGGACCGAGGACCTGAGTTACGCGACCCGCTTCAACATGGGCGCCCGCCTGATCATCGAGCAAATCGCCAACAGCGACGCCCTGTACCACGACGTCCAGCATACCATCATGGTGACGATCGTCGGGCAGGAGATCTTCCGCGGACGGTTCCTCAAGATGCGGCTGATGCCGGAGGATTGGCTGCACTTCTCGACGGCATTGCTCTGTCACGATATCGGCTATATCCGCGGCATCTGCCCCGGCGACACCGCGAACTCGTTCGTGATCGACGAGGCCGGTAATCGGGTGACGGCACCGAGGGGGGCGTCGGATGCGTTCCTGACCCCTTATCATGTCGATCGCGGCAAGATCCTGGTTCGCCACCGATTTGGGCCCGTTCCCTTCCTCGATGAGGAACGTGTTTGTGCGGCGATCGAGCTGACCCGCTTTCCCGTTCCGGTATCGAGCGATCACCAGGAAACGGACACGGAGGCCGCATTGGTTCGCGCCGCGGACCTGATCGGACAGTTGGCGGACCCCAACTACCCGCAGAAGCTGACGGCGCTCTACCGTGAATTCGTCGAAACCGGTGTCGCGGAGAAATTGGGCTACGAGACCGCCGCGGATCTGGTCGATGCCTATCCGTCGTTCTACTGGAACTCGGTCAAGCCGTATATCGCTCCGGCTGTCGACTACCTGCTGCTCACCCAGGAGGGCAAGCAGTGGGTCTCCAACCTGCATAGCCACGTCTTCGCCGAAGAACATGGGCAACGCTTTTTCGGCCCGAGCAGCGGGGTTCCAGATACACACGACCAAGAATAAGGTGCCTGGCCGGGTTTCCCCCATTCCCCACGTGAATAGCACTCCGCATGCTCCTCACTGGCGCCGCCGCGAGTGCCGGCGTATTCTCGAAGTGACACACGCCAGATAGGTTTGCGGCCATGTTCATCAACTTCTTCCTCGAGCTCAAGGCGGCCAGGGTGCCGGTTTCCTTGCGCGAGTATCTGACGCTGATCGAGGCGATGGACGCGGGTATCGCCGAGTACGGCGTCGACGATTTCTACTATCTCAGCCGGTCCTGTCTGGTGAAGGACGAGACCAATCTCGATCGGTTCGACCGGGTGTTCGGCAAGGTGTTCAAGGGGTTGGAGCCGACCGACGAGATCGAACCGGTGGAGATCCCCGAGGAATGGCTGCGCAAGATCGCCGAACGGATGCTGAGCGACGAGGAGAAGGCGCAGATCGAGGCAATGGGCGGCTGGGAAAAGCTGATGGACGAGCTGAAAAAACGGCTCGCCGAGCAGCAAGGCCGTCACCAGGGCGGTAGCAAGTGGATCGGCACCGCCGGCACGTCCCCGTATGGCGCCTGGGGCTACAACCCCGAAGGCGTGCGCATCGGCCAGGACAAAAACCGCAACAACCGCGCGGTCAAGGTCTGGGACCGGCGCGAGTTCAAGAACCTGGATTCATCGGTCGGGCTCGGTATCCGCGACATCAAGATCGCGCTGCGCCGGCTGCGCCGGTTCGCCCGCGAAGGGGCGGCGACCGAACTCGACCTTCCGGGCACCA
>JAUXFS010000396.1 GCA_030622775.1 Rhodospirillales bacterium
CCATAGCCTCGCCGTCTTCCACGGCCCCAGACGCCTGGCACGCTACTCGGCCGAAGGAGAACTGATCGACGAACCCGACCACAAGGCGGCGTGAACCGCTTCGACGTCGCCCGGCCTGTGGATTTGATGGACAACGGTCCCCGTTGCCCACAACTCCACAGGCCCCACAACCACAACAGAAGCGGTCAATTCATATGTTACATAAACCGGTCAATTCAGATTGTTGTCGACAGGGGTCAACTACTGCTGCACGGAGAATGTGCGCAGCCACCCGTATGGCGAGCGAAACGTCGGCAAACAATGACGTTGGGGGCGATTAGACGTCCCCAAGCGGGTGTGTTTGGAGGAAATTTCGGACCTGCCGGCAACGCCCTCAGGGCGCGAACGGGGCCGACGAAAAAATATAACTGGAGGGATGAGAAGATGGCCACCGTACTCGGAACAGGCAACGACGATACCATCACCCCGCGTTTTACCTCGCCGGGCGTCAGCGGCAAGCCAACCGACGGCGCCGACAGGATCGAAGGCTTCGGCGGCGACGACAGCATCGACGGCGGCGGTGGCAACGACACCATCCTCGGGAGTTTCGGCAACGACTCCCTTCTCGGCGGGTCCGGCGACGACTCGATCGAGGGCGGCGCCGGCAACGACACCCTCGATGGCGATGTTGGCGGGACCGACACCTTGTTTGGTGGTGATGGCAACGACATTTTCGTTCTTGCCGGCAAGGACGCGGAGTTCGACGTCATGTCGGGCGGCGCCGGCAACGACACCATCGTCAATGTCAGCAGGGAAGCGCTCGTTACCCTCAACGGCTTCAATTCGCGAACTGCCAGCATCGAAACGTGGTTCGGCGACAACACGGGCATCGAGGGCAACGCCAATGCCAACCGCCTCGATTTCTCCAACATCGATCTGGTTCTCGTCTCCTCCATCGTCGGTCGAGGCGGCAACGACACGATTACCGGCTCTGAAAGCGGAAATAAACTCCGCGGCAATGACGGCGACGACGTGGTGTCGGGCCTGGGGGGACGTGACTTTGTTTTCGGCAATGCCGGCAACGACACCCTCGACGGCGGCGACGGCAACGACCGGCTGTTCGGCGATGTGGGCGACGACCAGTTGCGGGGCGGCAATGGCGACGACCGGCTTTGGGGCGACGACACGGACGGCGCTCAGGGCGACGACAGCCTCGATGGCGGCGCCGGCAACGACCAGCTTTTCGGCGGGGGCGGCAACGACATTCTTCTCGGCAGCATAGGTGCCGATACACTCGACGGCGGTGACGGCGACGACGCCTTCGGCCTCAACGGTGAGATATCCGAGTTCAACCTTATCCAGGGGGGCGCCGGAACCGACACGGTTTTCGCGCTGGGAAGCACCGCGGTTGCCATCGGCACCTTCGATTCGACGACCAACGGTGTCGAACAGTGGTTGGGCAACAATCGCACCATCAACGGCACGTCCGCCAACAACCTCCTGAATTTCAGTCAGGTCACAGTCACCCAGACGATCCCGGGCGCCCCAACGGAGTTCGACGGACACAGCGGCGACGACACGATCGTCGGTACCTCCGACAAGGATGAGATTCGAGGCGGTTCCGGCAACGACGTGGTTTCGGGCGGCGGTGGCGACGATCAAGTCAAGGGCGGTCGTGATAGCGACACGGTCGATGGCGGCGCCGGCAACGACACGGTCGAGGGCGGCCTCAACGCCGATACGCTGACCGGCGGCGCCGGCAACGACACCTTCACCGGTCAGGCCGACGACCTCGATGGCGACACCATCACCGATTTCACCACCGACGACGTCATTGTCGTCCGCACAGCCAGATTTGACACGTCAAACATTCAGGACGGCCCGGTCGCGGGCGGAACCCTGCTTGCGATCGACACGGACCAAAACGGCGCGGCGGACACCAGGATCACCTTGCAGGGCAGCTTTATCGGCTCCTTCGAAGCGACGCCGGGTTCCTTCGAGACGACGATTCGCTTTGTCCCCGGGACCCTTCCGCCGGGTAACCAAGTCGGGACGCCGGGCCCCGACAATCTCACCGGCACCGCCGATGCCGACACCATCCTCGGGCTGGGCGGTGACGACACCATCAGCGGCCTCGGTGGCAACGACAGCCTCGACGGCGGCGGCGACGACGACACGGTCGATGGCGGCACCGGCAACGACACCCTCTTGGGCTCGGACGGCAACGACACTCTCAACGGCAATGCCGGTCGCGACAGCCTCTCCGGCAATGCGGGACGCGATTCGCTTCTCGGCGGCGACGGCGACGACTCCCTATCCGGCGGCGCCGGGATCGACACGATCGACGGCGGCGGCGGCAATGACTTCATCGCCATCAACGATATCGAAGCGGCGCGTGACGTGATCCAGGGCGGCGCCGGCTTCGACACCGTCGTCAACATCGGGGCCGGCAACGTCCTTCTCGAGGGTTTCGATTCGACGACCAACGGCATCGAGAAATTCTCCGGCCTCGGCAAAGACATCACCGGTTCGCCCTTCGACAACGCCTTCGACTTCAGCCAGACCCAACTCGACAACGTGTCGGCGGTGACCGGCGAGGACGGCAACGACACCATCACCGGATCGTCCGGCAACGACACGCTGTTGGGTGGTGGCGAAAACGACGTGATATCGGGTCTCGGCGGCGACGACGTCCTTGGCGGCGATGCCGACGGCGACACCCTTTCCGGCGGCGACGGCCATGACGCCGTCGCCGGCGGCTTGGGCGCGGATTCGATGGCCGGCGGTTCCGGCGAGGACACGTTCTTCGGCAGCGCGGCCGAGTTCGACGGCGACACCATCGCCGACTTCACCGGCGAAGACGAAATGCAATTCCTGGGGGTCCGTTTCGAGACCGACGACATCACGGTGACCCCGGGCTCGGCCGTCCTCAACATCGACACCGACAGCGACGGCAGCGCCGACACGAGAGTCACTTTGGAAGGCAACTTCGCCGGCAAATCCTTCGTGGCGACGCCGAGCACCGGTGGTGCGCCGATGACGACGGTGACCTTGGAAGACAGCGGCCCAGCCCCCATCGTCGGCACCCCGGGTCCGGACAGTCTCGACGGCACCGCCGGCGACGACACCATCAGCGGCTTGGGCGGCAACGACACCGTCAACGGTCTCGGCGGCGCCGACAGCATCGACGGCGGCACCAGGGACGACCAGTTGAACGGCGGCGACGGCGACGACAGCCTGTTCGGCCGTGACGGCAACGACACCGTGGCGGGCGGTGCCGGCGACGACTCTATTCTGGCCAGCGGCGGTGACGACAGCGTTGTCGGAGAGGCCGGCGCC
>JAUXFS010000452.1 GCA_030622775.1 Rhodospirillales bacterium
CGACCAGGCGGTCGGCGACCTCCTTCTGGAACATCAGGGTGAAACCATCGAAGGCCTCGACGTGGCGGAGCCAGCCGAGCAGGAGCGGCGTGCCGACGTTGTAGGGCAGGTTGGCGACGATCTTGCGCGGCGCCAGCGCCAGCGCGCGCACGTCCACCTTCATCGCGTCGGCCTCGACCACCTGCAACCGGCCGGAGAAGGCCGACGCCAGCTCGCGGATCGCGGCGACGCAACGGTCGTCCTTCTCGACGGCGACGACGAGCGGGGCGTTGGCGGCGAGCAGGCTCCGGGTCAGCCCGCCCGGTCCCGGTCCGATCTCGATGATCGACGTGCCGGAGAGGTCGCCGGCGGCGCGGGCGATACGGGCGGTGAGGTTGAGGTCCATCAGGAAATGCTGGCCCAGCGACCGACGGGCGTCGAGCCCGTGGCGGGCGATCACCTCTCTCAGCGGAGGCAGCCGGAGATCGCCGGCGCCCATCATTCCGCCGGGATCAGGCGGCGGGCGGCGATCTCGGCGGCCATCCCGAGCGCCGCGACTAGGCTCGCTTCGGTGGCGCGGCCGCTGCCGGCGATGTCGAGCGCGGTGCCGTGGTCGGGCGAGGTGCGGACCAGCGGCAACCCCAGGGTGACGTTGACGCCGCCGTCGAAATCGAGGGTCTTCAGCGGGATCAGCGCCTGGTCGTGATACATGCAGACGGCGGCGTCGTAGCCGGCGCGCCCGCGGGCGCTGAACAGGGTGTCGGGCGGCACCGGCCCGAAGGCGTCGATCCCCTGTGCCCGCAGCGCGTCGACGGCGGGAGCAACGATCTCCGCGTCCTCGCCCCCCATCGCGCCGTCCTCGCCGGCGTGGGGGTTGAGCCCGGCCACCGCCAGCCGCGGCCGGGCAATCCCGAAGTCCCGGCGCAGCGCGGCCGCGACGGTTGTCGTCGTTCGGACGATCATCTCGGTGCTCAACGCCTCGATGGCGTCGCGCAGGCTCATGTGGACAGTGACCGGCACCACCCGCAGGGCCGGACAGGCAAGCATCATCACCGGCGTCTGGTCGCCCCCGGCGAGGGCGGCGAGAAACTCGGTATGACCGGGGAACCGGAAGCCGGTCGCGTAGAGCACCTTCTTGTGGATCGGGTTGGTCACCACCCCCGCGGCGGCGGCGGAGCGGACCAGGGCGACCGCGGTCTCGATCGCGGCGACAACCGCCGGGGCGTTGGCCGGGTCGGGATGGCCGGGTCGCGGCTGGACCGGCAACGGCCGGTGAAGGACCGGCAACGCCGAGGTGAATATCCCCGCCGCTTCCGCCGCCGTCTCCACAGACCGGACCGGGACCGCCAAGTCCAACGAGGCGGCCAGCCGCCGCAGCCGCACCGCGTCGTCGACGACGACGAACGGCGGCGCCCGTCGATCCCTCCGGATCCAGGCCTTGAGGGTGATCTCGCCACCGATGCCCGCGGGTTCTCCCATGGTCACGACCAGCGGCGAGCCGCTGGTAGCGACCTTCACAACCTGATGTCCACGAAGGCGGCGCGCCGAAGGTCCCTGAGATAGCGTTGCGCGGCGGCGCCGAGCCGCTCTTCCTCCAGCGTCCGCCGGATCATCTCACGCTGGCGGAGCGAATCGTCCTCCCCTTGGCGATCGCACACCATCAGCACGACGACCCCGTTGCCCGAGCGGAACGGCGCGCTCTTCTGTCCCACTTCGAGGGGAAGGACCACCTTCTGGATCTCCGGGGGTAGCTGGTTGACTTCCACCTCTCCCAGGCTGCCCGACAGCGGAGGGGCGCCCTCCCGGTTCAGCGCCTGCAGGTCGGCGCAGCTCCGGGCGGGCTCGCTCAGCTTTTGCGCTTCCTCCATTCGGGCGCTGACGTCGGCCGATGAGGCGTCGGGTGAGACCGGAAGGTAAAGCTGGTGAAGGGTAACCTTCACGTTCGAGCCGGCAACGCCTTCGGCGACGCGGCGCTCGCGAAGAGCAAGGAGGTGGAAACCCGACGTCGTACGGATCGGGGCGGAGACCTGTCCAGGCTTGAGCCGCTGCAACGCGGCGTCGAGTTCCACCCCCAGTTGGCCGCGACGGACCCAGCCGAGATCACCGCCGACCGCGGCCGACGCACCCTGGGAGAAGTTCCTGGCCAGGGACGGAAAACTGGCGCCGCCGCGAGTTTGCTGGGCGAGCCGTTCGGCCTGCTGTCTGACCTCGGCCTCGTTGGCGGGATCGTCCACCGGTAGAAAGATCTCGGCGACGCGGAATTCCGGGTTCCCTGCGTTCTGTTGGATCCGGGCCAGTTCGAAATCGATCTCGTCGTCGCCGATTTCGATTCGACCCCGTTCCAGGCGGGTGACCGCCTTGACCCAGGCGATCTCCACCTCGACCTGATCGATCAAGGTCGACAGGTTCACCCCCGAATTGGCAAGGGCGTCGCGCAATTTGCCCTGCGGCACGTTCGATTGGACCTCGATCCGGTCGAGCGCCCGATCGATATCTTCCCTGCCGACGACCACGTTCAGCCGCTTGGCTTCCTGCAGCTTGAGGACGTCGTCGATCAGCATGCGCAGCACTTCCGGCGCCAGCCGACGCCGGGTCTCCGGGCGGTTTTCGAGATTCGACGTTGCGATCAGCAAGGAAAGCCGGTTGTTCAGGTCGTGCACCGAAATCACTTCGTCATTGACCACGGCGGCGATTCGCTGGGCGTTCTGGGCGACGGCGTCACCGACCCAGGTAAGGATCGTGAACGCCCAGGTCAGCGCAATACAGGTTAAAAGTTTTCTCATCATCCTTCCGGGGCAGGCGTTCGCGTTCTCTGCCGGCAACCGCTCTCGCCCCTATCATATAGGATTGGTTGCCGCAGGGGAGCAAACTCCTGCTGAGCAACGGGGAGCATCGGTGACGGTTTGGACCGGGTACATGGGCAATACCAACGAGCATTGATATTAACCCATTGTGATCGTGTTTCCGGCTTCCTCGGCAGGAGGGATCGCGCAGGCGATGCTGGCGCATCGTCAAGCGGTTCCGACGCCCCGA
>JAUXFS010000270.1 GCA_030622775.1 Rhodospirillales bacterium
CGGTAAGGCTGTCGCCGAACGCGAGAACACGCAGCGGATCGCCCGCCGCCGCCGTCGCCCCCATCGGCGGCGTGACCACCGACAGCGCCAATGTGACGGCCAATGTGACGATTGCGAGCGCGGCTACATTGACAAGCCATCCGGCCGGGTCATATCGGATAGGTGCCCGGCAGCGCCGAAACCAAACGGTTGGTGACATCGATGACAGGTTCACAAGTCCACCAAGGCGGCGCGCCTTCCGACGCGGCGGTCGTTCTCGAAAAGGTCGACCTTAGGCTGACCGGTGCGGGCGGCGAGGTCAATATTCTCCGCGGCATCGATCTGGTCGTCGATCGCGGCGAAACCGTCGGCGTAATCGGGCCTTCGGGATCGGGCAAGACCAGCATGCTGATGGTGATCGCCGGGCTCGAGCGGGCGACCGCCGGCACCGTCCGCGCCGCGGGCATGGATATCACCGGTCTCGACGAGGACAGGCTCGCCCGCTACCGCCGTGACCACGTCGGTATTGTCTTCCAGCACTTCCATCTGGTGCCGACGATGACCGCGCTGGAGAACGTCGCCCTGCCGTTGGAATTCGCGGGTACGGGCGACGCGTCCGCGCGGGCGCGCGTTCAACTCGAAGCGGTCGGTCTCGGCCATCGGCTTTCCCACTATCCGAGCCAGCTCTCGGGAGGCGAGCAGCAGCGGGTGGCGCTGGCCCGCGCTTTCGTTACCGAGCCGGCCATTCTGCTTGCGGACGAGCCCACCGGCAACCTCGATGGCGCCACCGGCCGGGGCGTCGTCGACCTGCTGTTCGAACTGCACGAGCGCCGCGGCACCACCCTGATCCTGATCACCCATGAGCGCGACCTCGCGAGTCGTTGCCGACGCATCGTGCATCTGGAAGACGGCCGCATAACCGACCACGACGCGGCCGCCACGATAACGTCCAGCGTGGCGGGCGAATAGTCTTGGGCACCCTCGCCTGGCGTCTCGCGCGGCGCGAACTGAGAAGCGGGCTCGGCGGGTTCCGTGTCTTCCTGGTGAGTCTCGCCCTCGGCGTCACCGCCATTGCCGCCGTCGGCTCGGTGAACCACGCGCTCGTCGCCGGACTCCGTGCCGATGGCCGCGGCCTGCTCGGCGGCGACATCGACCTGCGGCTTCTTCACCGTCCCGATACGACGCAACAGGACACCTATCTGGCGGGGAATTCGGCGGCCCTGTCGCGAATCGTCGAGATGCGGGCGATGGCGCGACCGGACGGAGGACGCGACGACCGGGGGCTGGTCGAATTGAAGGCGGTGGACAAGGCCTATCCGCTGGTCGGCGCGATCGAACTGGCGCCGGCGCTGGCGCTCGCCGGGGCTTTGAAGCGCCGCGACGGCGTCTGGGGCGCGGTGGTCGAGGCGACCCTGCTCGATCGGCTGGGCGTCGACATCGGCGACCGGGTGAGGGTCGGCGCGGCGGTGTTCGAACTGCGCGCCAAGGTCGTGCGCGAGCCCGACCGGATCGCCAGCGTGTTCAACTTCGGTCCCCGGCTGATGATTTCCGCCGATGCCCTGTCGGCGACCGGCCTGGTGCGGCCGGGGAGCATGATCCACTATCACACGCGGCTGGTGCTGGCCGAAGGCGCCGAGGTCACCGCGTGGATCGAGGCGCTCAAGCGGACCTTTCCCACGGCGGGCTGGCGGATTCGCGATACCTCCGGCGCGGCCCCCGGCATTCGCGGCTTCGTCGACCGCATGTCGGTGTTTCTGACCTTCGCCGGGCTCACCTCGCTGTTGGTCGGCGGCATCGGTGTCGGCAACGCGGTGGGCAACTACCTCGACGGCAAGACCAAGACCATCGCCATCCTCAAGTGCCTGGGCGCGCCCGGGGCGTTGGTCTTCCGGATCTACCTGCTGCAGATCCTGGCCTTGGCGCTGGTCGGCGTCGGTATCGGGTTGGTCGCCGGAACGGCGCTGCCGGCGCTGGCTCTGTGGGCGCTCGAGGATACGTTGCCGCTGCCGGCCGTCGCCGGGTTCTATCCGCGTCCGGTGGCGCTGGCCGGCATGCTCGGGATCCTGACGGCGGTGACATTCGCGCTGTGGCCGCTGGCCCGTGCCCGCGAGGTGCCGCCCGGTAGCCTCTTCCGCGCGGTGGTGGCGCCAACACGCGGGCGGCCGCGAGCCGCCGACGCGGTCCTTATCGCGTTGGGGGTCGCGGCTCTGGCGGCGTTGACCATCGTCACCGCCGGCGACCGCTATCTTGCGTCCTGGTTCGTCGGCGGCGCGATGGCGACGCTTGTGGCGCTGCGGGGCGGCGCGGCATTGCTGATGGCGGCGGCGGCGCGGCTGCCGCGCCCGCGCAATGCGGAGTTGCGGATGGCGTTGGCCAACCTGCACCGGCCCGGGGCGGCGACCCCGAACGTGGTGCTGTCGATGGGGACGGGGGTGGCGGTGCTGGTGGCGGTGGCGTTGATCGAGGGAAACCTGAGCGCCCAGATCAATGAACGGTTGCCGAAATCGGCGCCCGCGTTCTTCTTCATCGACATCCAGAACGACCAGACGGCCGCCTTCGACGACACGGTCCAAGGCGTCGACGGGGTCGAGAGCCTGCGCCGGGTGCCTTCGTTGCGCGGCCGCATCGTCCGCATCGCCGGGGTGCCGGTGGAAAAGGCGACGATCGCCCCGGAAGCGGCATGGGCGGTGCGCGGCGATCGTGCCCTGACCTATGCCGCGACGCCGCCGGAGAACGCCCGGATCGTCGCCGGAACATGGTGGCCGCCGGACTATGCGGGACCGCCGGCGGTTTCGTTCGACGCCGGGGTCGCCAAGGGCTTCGGCGTCGGCGTCGGCGATACCCTGACCCTCAACGTGCTCGGCCGGGAGATCGAGGTGCGGATCATGTCGTTGCGGGAGATCGACTGGCATACCATTCCCTTCGACTTCGCGTTGATCTTCGCGCCGGGAACGCTCGAACGGGCGCCGCACACCCATATCGCCGCGGTGTTCGCCCCTCCGGAGACCGAGTCGCCGTTGGAAAAGGCGGTGGCGGACCGGTTCGTCAACGTCACCGCCATTCGGGTGCGCGATGCGTTGGAGGCGGTCAATGCCATCCTCGCCGCGATCGGCCACGGGGTGCGCGCGGCCGCTTCGCTGACCGTCGTCGTCGGCGCGCTGGTCCTCGGCGGCGCCATCGCGGCGGGCAAGCGGCGGCGCCAGTACGACGCGGTCGTCTACAAGGTGCTGGGCGCCACCAGGGCGCGCATCGCCCGGATGTTCGTCTACGAGTACGGACTACTCGGGCTTGCCACCGGCGCCGTCGCCGCGGCGATCGGCACCGTGGCCGCGTGGGCGGTGATGGTGTTCCTGATGCACGGCGAGTGGGTTTTCCTGCCCGGGGTGGTGGCAGCGACCGTCATCGGCTGCATCGCGTTGACCCAGGTGATCGGATTTGCCGGCACCTGGCGGGTGCTGGGCCAGAAGACGGCCCCTTTCCTGCGCAACGAATAACCCCGAATAGGCTTGAACCAAACGGTGGTCGTGCCATATTAGCGGCAGGAAATACTATCTCTGACCAAGAGGTTTCACATGGCTATAGGACCTGACAGACGGTTTCAAACGCGAACCGATACGATGACCCCCGCCCAGGCCGACGCCGCGAGGATCGATGTCGGCCTTCGCGCCTACATGCTGCGGGTCTACAACTACATGTCCCTCGGCGTCGCGCTCACCGGCATCATCGCCATGGTGGTGGCGAGCCAACCGGCGGTGATGCAGGCGATCGTCGGCGGGCCCTTCGTCTGGGTGCTGTTCATCGGCATCATCGGGATGGGCTTCATCGCGCCGAAGATCATGATGTCGAAGAGCGTCACCGCCGCGCAGGCCTGCTTCTGGGTCTACGCCTCGATGTGGGGCGCGTTGATCGCGCCGTACTTCTATATCTACACGCAGGAGAGCATCGCCCGGGTGTTCTTCATCACCGCGGGCGCCTTCGCCGGGATGAGCCTTTTCGGTTACACCACCAAGAAGGATCTGACGGCGATGGGCCGGTTCCTGACCATGGCGACGTTCGGCATCCTGATCGCGCTGGTGGTCAACATGTTCCTGCAGTCGAGCGGGCTGCACCTGTTGATGTCGATCGTCGTGCCGCTGATCTTCGCCGGGCTCACCGCCTTCGAGACCCAGCAGATCAAGAACTGGTACTACGAGGGCGACCTCGGCGACGTTACCCACCGCAAGGCGATCTTCGGGGCGTTCCTGCTCTACGGCACTTTCGTGACCATGTTC
>JAUXFS010000028.1 GCA_030622775.1 Rhodospirillales bacterium
CACAGAACGACATGGCTACGATCCGACTTGTTGGTCACCGGGGTCGCCGGGTTCATCGGGTTTCATACCACGCGGGCTCTGCTGGCGCGGGGCGGACGGGTGGTCGGGGTCGACAATCTCAACGACTACTACGACGTGTCGTTGAAGCAGGCGAGGCTGGGCGTTCTGGAGGGCGGGAGCGGGTTCGCCTTTCGGCGCCTCGATATCGCCGACCGGGACGCGGTCGGGGCGTTGTTCGGCGCGCATCCCGACATCGACCGGGTCGTTCACCTGGCGGCCCAGGCCGGGGTGCGCTATTCGCTGGTCAATCCCTACGCCTATTTGCGCAGCAACGTCGAAGGCCACGTGGTTCTGCTCGAGGCCAGCCGCAAGCTGGCGCGCCTCGAGCACTTCGTCTACGCGTCGTCGTCATCGGTCTACGGCGCCAACACCAAGCTGCCGTTCGCCGTCGAGGACCGCACCGACAACCCGGTCTCGCTCTACGCCGCGACCAAGAAGTCGATGGAGGCGATCAGCCACAGCTATACCCACATCTACGGCCTGCCGCTGACCGGGCTCCGGTTCTTCACCGTCTATGGGCCGTGGGGGCGGCCGGACATGGCGGCGTTCATCTTCACCCGCAAGATCCTCGCCGGCGAACCGATCCCGGTGTTCAACCACGGCGCCATGCGGCGCGACTTCACCTATATCGACGACATCGTCGCCGGCGTGCTCGCCTGTCTCGACCACCCGCCGGCCGACGGCGAGAGCGCCAGCCGGCTGTACAATATCGGCAACCATCGATCCGAGGCGTTGATGGACTTTATCGCCACCCTCGAAAAGGCGCTCGATCGCAAGGCCGAGATCGAATTCCTGCCGATGCAGGCCGGCGACGTTACCGAGACCTACGCCGATATCGAGGCGACGCGGCGCGACTTCGGCTTCGAGCCGACGACGACGATCGCCGACGGGATCCCCCGCCTGGTATCCTGGTACCGCGACTACTACGGAGTTTAACTCCAGCAAGCCGATGTAGTGATTTTCTTCGGCTCGCCGATATTGAGCGTCATTGCGAGGAGCGCAGCGACGAAGCAATCCAGAGAGCCCGGGGCGCTGGCTCCATCGGGCGAGGCTTTCTGGATCGCCGCGTCGCTCCGCTCCTCGCGATGACGATGGGGCACGCCAGACGTCATTGCGAGGAGCATGGCGACGAAGCAATCCAGCGCCGCCGTTCGTACCGTGGCGCTGTTGGGCGTGGTTTCCTGGTATCGGGACTACTACCGGGTGTGAGCACGCTCGATCAACGGGCCGCCGGGAAACTCACTTTCCAGATCGATTGGCCCTGACCCGGCCATGCGTATTCGAGCACGTAGATGACACTGCCGACGATTTCGGCGTCCACCGGCTTGGTGAACCCTCCGGCAATGCGGTAGGCCCGCGTGGTGTATCGGCCCGTTTTCGCGTTCTTTCTCAACTTCAATTGAATCATGTCGCCGCTCGGATCGCCGAACAACGTGCCGGCGCTTTTGCCATCACCGGCTTCCGCCTGATGGCTGAGCATGAAAGCGTGCCCCTTGAACGGCCATTTCATGCGTCGATCGATGTCGAACACCAGCCCCAACGGTGATCTGTGGGCGGTAAACGTTTTTATTTTCTTTCCGAGGTCGCTGGCATCCTTGATCTCACCGGTCGACTTGTCCCGGTACTTGTCGGCATCGGGTCCCTTGTTGACGACGGGTTTGGTGAAGGCCGGGACCGGCTTCTTCGGGAAGCCCGGATCGTTGTGGTACAACCCGGACTGAACGGCGCGGTAGGCCGGATTGAGCAGCAGATCCGCGTCCGGATCATAACTCCCATAACGCTGTGGATTGTTCTGCCCGCCCATCTTCCAAGGGAACCCGTAGTGGCGTCCCTCGCGCAGCCAGTTCAGTTCTTCGGACATGTCGCGGCTCGGGCCGTTCTCGGTGCCGAACAAATCCCCGTTCGCCGCGAAGGCCAGATCGAAGGTGTTGCGGACTCCCTCGGCGTAAAGATAGCCACCGCTGACGAGTTGACCCCTGTCATTGGGCAGGACGATATCCTGCCCCTCGGCCGGTAGGCGGAAGACGGCGGCGGTGAGGGGGACCTCGCGCATATCTGGGAAAACGCCGCCGGCCGACTGAACCTCGCCGTGATCCGTCCTCGAGCCGCTGTTGACGTAAACATGCCGGCCGTCCGGGCTGACGACGATGCCATTGAAGCGGTGGTCGAAAGAGGAATGACCCAGCGGATATCGCTCGGTTCGGGCGAGGACGGACCACGCCGTTGATCCGGAACCCGGGTCGGGTTCACCCCTCACGATCGTCGCCACGTTGTAATCGGTGTCGGTGGTGGCGTTACCGACGACGTAGAACGTTCCGTTCGGGCCGATTGCCATCCCCGTTGCCAGGGATACACCATGGTCATCGCTCGAAAACACCGGTTCGTCGGCTTCGGCAAGCCGAAAAATCTCGCCGTTTCGCTTTAAATAATAGAGGTCGTTGTTTCTTGGATCCTTGGCGATCCTGACCGCGCCACCATCCAAATCGATGACAAGTTCGACGTCGATTCCAGCAACAAGCGCTTCGGGTTGCGCTAAAGCCGGAGCCTTGACCGAAAAAAACATTGTCGCGGCCGCCAAGGCGACAATCGGCACCTTTCCGAGCATGTTTCCCGCCTCCTCTTGCTTTTTTTGTTCTTTTTTGAACGAGTCGATTGCGTCTCAGTGGATCATGTCATGCGGAAAATTTCAAGTTTGCCTGTTCAAGTTGCTAGGAATACAGGGCGTCGAGAGGGGTTCCGTAGGCTTGCCTGATCACGTGGCGGCGGAGTTTCATCGTCGGGGTCAACTGTCCGTTTTCGATGGTGAACGGCTTGGCGACGATGATGAACTTGCGGACCTTCTGGATGATCGAAAGGCTTCGGTTGACCTCATCGACGGCCTTGCCCAGCGCTTTTCTGAAATCCCCGTCGTCGGCGAGGGTGGCGAGGTTGGCGGCCTTCCCGGCGCTTCGGGCCCACTCTCGCGCCCATTCCATCTCCGGGACCAGGAGCGCGACCACATGGGGCCGGCCGTCGCCGTAGACCATGGCCTGGGCGATTTCCCGCCGGAGGGTCAGCGTCCCCTCTATGCGAGCGGGCGACAGGTTGTCGCCGCCCGAATTGACGATGATGTCCTTCTTCCGATCGGTGATCCGGATGTAGCCGTCCTCGTCGATCTCGCCGATGTCTCCGGTGTAGAGCCAACCGTCCCGAATGGCCTCGCGGGTGGCCGGTTCGTTGCGCCAATAGCCCTGCATGACCAGTTCTCCACGGGCGAGGATCTCGCCGTCGTCGGCGATCCGCACTTCGGTGTCCTTTACCGGCGGCCCGACGGTATCGATCTTCACCTTGTTGGGCCGGTTGAGGGTGATCAGCGGCGCGGATTCGGTCAGGCCGTAACCCTGCAGGATACACAAGCCCAGCGCGGTGAAGAACATGCCGATCTCCGTATTGAGCGGCCCGCCGCCGGACACCAGCGCCTTCAGCCGGCCGCCGAAGCGGGCGCGGACCTTGTCGCGGACGAAACGGTCCAGCAACGGATCAACGAGCCGATCGCCGAGGCCGAGGTTTCCTTGATAGCGTCGAACGCCGACGTTCAATGCGAAACGGAACAGCTTCTCCTTTCTCCCGCCGGCCTTGCGGACGCCGAGGGTGATCCGCTGATGGAGAACCTCGTACAATCGAGGGACCGCGGTCATGATGGTTGGCCGTGCTTCGATCAGGTTGGCGGAGAGCCGGTCCAGTCCCTCGGCGTAGTAGATCTGAGCGCCGATGAAGATCGGAAAGAATTGCCCGGCGGTGTGCTCGTAGGCATGGGACAGCGGTAGAAACGAGAGAAAAACCTCGTCGCCGAGCCCCAGCTCCTCGAGCGCCTCCAGGGCGGCGGCGCAGTTGTGGAGTATGGCTCCATGGTGCAGCAAGACCCCTTTCGGCGCGCCGCCGGTTCCGGAGGTGTAGATGATGCACGCACTGTCCGTCCGGCTGAGCTTGGCGGCGGCCTCGACGACATTGGTATGATCGTGCTGTCCCCGGGCGATCACCTCCTCCCACGCGATCACCTCGACGCCGGGTTGGTGGTGGGTGTCCGGCGGTTCGATGGTGATCACGAACGCCGCGTCCGCCGACCTGTTCGCCGCCGCCAGCAAGGGGCCGGCCAGTTTGTGGGTGGAAACGATGGCGCCCTTCGCGCCGCTGTTCTCCAGGATGTGGAGATGGTCGGCCTCGGTGTTGGTGGTGTAGGCGGGCACGGTGATGGCGCCGGCCGCCATGATGGCGAGATCGGCGATCAGCCACTCCGGACGGCTTTCGGCGACCAGCATGATCCGATCGCCTTGACCGACGCCGATCGCCTTGAGCCCACGGGCGAACTCGCTGGCGCCGGCGGCGACCTGCCGCCAGCTCATCGGCCGATACTGGCCTTCGTGTTTCGCCCATAGAAACGGCCGTTCGCCCAGCCGGTCCGCCTGGTCGAAAAACATGGTAACGAGATTGGGCCAGTCTACCCCGGTCATTCGCCCCCCCGATCGCTTTGCGGCCGCGCCCCACGACGTTGCCGATTGTTGCCAGAACCTCATTCCAATCCTATATGCCGTTCTTGTGCAAGGAGGAACCGGATGACCGAAGCTCGAGCCGCCGCCGCGACCGCCGCGACCGAAACCGAAACCGGCGGTCAGGCGCCGCCGCCACGATGGAACCTGGGTGACCTCTACCGGAGCCCGGACGCGCCGGAGCTCGAAGAGGACCTGAACTGGGCCGAGGCGAAATCGGAGTCTTTCAGGGAAGCCTACGCCGAACGTCTGGCGAAGCTGAACGGCGCCGAGCTGGGCGCCGCGATCGCCGCCTACGAGGAGATCGTCGAACGGCTGCACAAGGCCACGACCTATGCGCAACTGGTGTTCGCCGGTGACATGAGCGACCCCGAACGGGGCCGCTTCATGCAGACGGTGCAGGAGCGCTTCACCGACATCTCGACGATAACCCTGTTTTTCGTCCTCGAACTCAATCGCATCGACGAAGACACCCTGAAATCCCAACTCGCCGATCCGGCCGCGGCGCATTACCGCCCGTGGTTGCGCGACACCCGCGTGTTCAAGCCTCACCAGCTCGAGGACGATCTCGAAAAGCTTTTTCACGAGAAGCAGGTCACCGGGGCCAGCGCTTGGGGACGCCTGTTCGATCAGACGATGGCCGAAGCGCGGTTTCGGGTCGACGGGACCGACCTGACGTTGTCCGATACGCTCAATCTACTCAACAATGTCGATGCGTCCGTTCGCCGCGCCGGCGCCAAGGCCCTCGGCGCGGGGCTCGGAGATCGGATCGGCGTCTTTACCCTGATCGCCAACACCCTGGCCAAGGACAAGGAGATCGAGGACAAGTGGCGCCGCTATCCCGAGCCGGTCTCCCACCGGAATCTCTCCAACATGTTGGAAGACGAGGTGGTCGAGGCACTGGTGACGTCGATCCGGGAGGCCTACGAAGAGCTCTCCCATCGCTACTACCGTCTCAAGGCCCGCTGGTTCGGCGACGACGCTCTCGACTATTGGAACCGCAACGCGCCGTTGCCGGGCAGTGACGAAAAGCGGTTCACCTGGGACGAGGCGCGCGAGATCGTTCTCGGCGCCTTCTCCCGGTTCGATCCGAAGCTGGCGGAAATCGCCGCGCGGTTCTTCGCGGAGGGTTGGATCGATGCGCCGCCGCGGCCGGGCAAGGATCCGGGGGCGTTCTGCCACCCCGCGGTGCCCTCGACCCACCCTTACGTTCTGCTCAACTTCTACGGCCGTTCCCGGGACGTCACCACGCTTGCCCACGAGCTCGGCCATGGGGTCCACCAGGTCCTGGCGGCGGAGCGGGGGGCGTTGATGGCGGACACGCCGCTGACCCTTGCCGAAACCGCGTCGGTGTTCGGCGAGATGCTGGTGTTCCGCGCCCTTCTCGACGATCAGAAAGACCCGGAGCGCCGCCGCCGGTTACTCGCCGGCAAGGTCGAAGACATGCTCAACACCGTGGTCCGGCAAATCGCCTTCCACGAGTTCGAGCGGCGCGTTCACCAAGAGCGCCGCCGGAGCGAACTGTCGGCGGAACGGTTTGGCGATATCTGGATGGACGTGCAGCGCGAAAGCCTCGGTCCGGCTCTCCGCTTCGATGACGAATACCGGCACTTTTGGGCCTACATCCCGCACTTCGTCCGCTCGCCTTTCTACGTGTATGCCTACGCCTTCGGCGATTGCCTGGTCAATTCGCTGTATCGGGTTTACAGCGAGGGCCACGCCGGTTTCGAGGACAAGTTCATCGACATGCTTCGCGCCGGCGGCACGCTGCGCCATCGGGATCTGCTCCAGCCGTTCGGGCTCGATGCCGGAGATCCCCGTTTCTGGCGGAAGGGGCTCGATGTCATTGTCGGTTACATCGACGAACTGGAGGCATTGTCGGTTTCATCGACGAGTTGGAGGCGCTGAGTTGAGCCCAACCGGAAACCTTTCCCTATGCCCATGCCCATGATCGCCTTGGCCCAACAATGACAGAGAACGACAAACCTACGGCCCGGAATCGGGATGACCAGGACTCCCTTGGCGGCAGGGTGAAGCGCTACGCCCGGGTCGGCTCGGCGTTCGGGGGACTGGCCGCGCGGTATGCCGGCGGGCGGATTTTCGGCCTCACGATCGATCGCCCGGTGCACGCCGCCGAGCTCACCGCGGCGTTGGGCGGGCTCAAGGGGCCGCTGATGAAGGTGGCGCAGATCCTCGCCACCGTGCCCGATATGCTGCCCGAGGAGTACACGGCGGAGCTGGCCCAACTCCAAACCAACGCGCCGTCGATGGGCTGGGCCTTCGTCAAGCGGCGGATGACCGCCGAGCTGGGTCCGAACTGGCGGGATCGGTTCGCCACCTTCGAGCACCAAGCCGCCGCCGCCGCCTCGTTGGGACAGGTCCACCGGGCGGTCGCCCACGACGGCCGGCGGTTGGCCTGCAAGCTGCAGTATCCGGACATGGCCTCGGCGGTCGAAGCGGACCTCAAGCAACTCAAGCTGGTGTTCTCCATCTACCGTCGCTACGACCGCGCCATCGACCCGACCAACATCCACGCCGAACTGTCGGCGCGTCTGCGCGAGGAGTTGGACTACGATCGCGAGGCCCGGCACATGGCGATCTACGACCGAATGCTTTCGGGCGAACCCGGCGTCCATGTCCCGGAACCGGTGCCGGAACTGTGCACCGACCGGCTCCTGAGCATGACCTGGCTCGACGGCGAGTCGCTGCTCAGCTTCGTCGACCAGCACATGGATGATCGCAACACCGTCGCCCGCAACATGTTCCGTGCCTGGTACGTCCCGTTCTACGAGTACGGCATCCTCCATGGCGACCCGCACCTGGGCAACTACACGGTTCGTCCCGACGGGGCGGTCAACCTTATGGATTTCGGCTGCATCCGTGTGTTCAACGCGGATTTCATCGGCGCGGTCATCGATCTCTATTGGGCGCTTTGCCGCGACGATCTGGATCTCGCCGTGCACGCCTACGAAACCTGGGGGTTCAGCAACATGGACCGCAAGGTGATCGACATCCTCAATCAGTGGGCGCGGTTTCTATACCAGCCGCTGATGGAGGACCGGGTTCAGCGGATCCAGGACAATGGCGGCACCATGTACGGCGCCCAGGTCGCGGGCAAGATCCACCGGGAGCTCCGTGAAATCGGCGGCATTACGCCGCCGCGCGAGTTCGTCCTGATGGATCGGGCGGCGATCGGCCTCGGCAGCGTGTTCACCCGGCTGCAGGCGGAGGTGAACTGGCACCGCATGTTCCACGAATTGATCCAGGACTTCGATGTCAAAGCGGTGGCCAAACGCCAGAAGAGCGTGCTGGAGGACCAGAACCTGCCGCTGCCGGAGTAAGGGGCGAGAGTAGGGGCCGGAGTAGGGAATAGGCACATCGTTATCGTGA
The DNA here is from genome assembly GCA_030622775.1 of Rhodospirillales bacterium. GTDB lineage: Bacteria > Pseudomonadota > Alphaproteobacteria > Rhodospirillales > Defluviicoccaceae > JAUXFS01. The sequence continues at coordinate 7,977 of JAUXFS010000028.1, forward strand.
GGAGGGCTTTTCCCGGCGGCGGGGCCTGTGCTAACGACTTCCGTTCTCGAATACCAATCAGGAGGGGTGGACCATGATCGTAACCACGACCGACGGCGTCGAAGGCTCGGCCGTTTCCAGCTATCTCGGGATCGTCGCCGGCGAGGCGGTCATGGGCACCAACGTCTTCCGCGACTTTTTCGCCGGCATTCGCGACATCGTCGGTGGCCGGTCGGGCTCCTACGAGAAAGAGCTCAGGAAAGCCAAGGAACTGGCGCTGGCGGAGATGGTCGAGGAGGCCGAAGGGCTCGGCGCCGACGCCATCGTCGGCGTCGACCTGGACTATGAGCACCTGGGCGGCGAGGGAAAGTCCATGCTCATGGTCAGCGCAAACGGCACCGCGGTGAAGCTTCGCTGACCTCGGACGTCTGCACAGAGGTTATGACTCTTCGAGCTGAGACGCCATGTCGCGAGGGATCTCGGGATAAGCGCGGGCCATTTTGCTTCTCGCCTTGTCCACGGTGAACATCCATTTGATGCGCTCGCCGCTGTGATTGCGCTGGCGCAGCCAGGCGGCGATCTCCGCGTCGCTGGCACCGGCATCGGCAGCCAAAAGGATCTGTGCTCGCTCGAGCTTGCGGGCCGGGTGCTTGCCGCCACTCAAGAGCGCCGTGAGCCGGTCATTCTTGGATTGGCTCAAGTCGACGCGGTATCGTATGTTCATCAGGGCCTCCTTGCTGAAAGAAGCTCTGATGAATCAAACCGCCGATCCCTGTCACGCCCCTTGTGAGCCCAACTTCACCGAAAAACAGGGCCAGTATCTCGCCTTCATTAATGCCTACACCCGCATCAACCGAAGACCACCCGCCGAAGCCGACATGCAGCGCCACTTCCAAGTCACGCCGCCATCAGTCCATCAGATGGTCATCACCCTCGAACGACAAGGCCTCATCCGACGACAGCCGGGACAGCCAAGGAGCATCCAGGTCCTCGTTGCCCCGGAAAACCTGCCCGTCTTGCGATAACGCCAATCACTAGGGTCGGTCCGGCATTCAAGGTGCCGGAAGGAGGGACGCCGGCGGCGAGGGTACCATCGCCGAGCGCTATGGACGTCGTTTCCGACGGTACGCCGAGCGCGGCTTTTTTCGGGGCACCCCTTGTGCATCGATGCCGGACCGTGCATAAACGCCGTCCATAATCATACAGAGGAAAGCGCGGGGGATTCCCAATATGAGGATCGCGATACCCAAGGAACGCGCGCCCGGAGAGACACGGGTCGCGGCCTCGCCCGATGCGGTGAAAAAATACGTGGGCTTCGGCTTCGACGTGGTCGTCGAGAAAGGCGCCGGCGATGGCGCCGCCATGACCGATGCCGAATACCAGGAAGCCGGCGCGACCATCGCCAAGGATGAAGCGTCTACACTCAAGGACGCCGATATCGTTCTCAAGATCCAGAGGCCGGTCAAGGACGGCAAGCTCGACGAACTGGCGATGATGAAGAAGGACGCCGTCCTGGTCGCCCAGATCAACGCGTTGGTCAACCGCGAGGATGTCGAGGCGTATGCCAAGGCCAATATCATGGCTTTCGATATGCAATTGATGCCGCGCATCTCCCGCGCTCAGTCGATGGACATATTGTCGAGCCAGAACAACCTCGCCGGCTACAAGGCGGTGTTGGACGGGGCGGGGGAGTACGGCAGCGTGATGCCGATGATGATGACCGCCGGAGGCACCGTGCCTCCCGCCAAGGTATTCATCATGGGCGTTGGCGTCTCCGGCCTGCAGGCGATCGCAACGGCCAAACGCCTCGGTGCGGTGGTGACCGCCACCGACGTGCGCCCGGCGACCAAGGAGCAGGTGGAAAGCCTCGGCGGCAAGTTCGTCATGGTCGACGAAGGGGCGATGAAAGACGCAGAGACCTCAGGTGGTTACGCCAAGGAGATGACCGAGGACTTCAAGAAGAAACAGGCGGAGGTCATCGCCAACCACATCAAGAAGCAGGACATCGTCATCACCACG